>JACZTQ010000418.1 GCA_022573605.1 Pseudomonadota bacterium
AGGGAATTAGCGCGCCGCGCCGCGGGGTGTGACCGGCGGCGGGTATGGTTGCACGCGTGCAACCATACTTAATGTATTGAAAAATAAGGAGAATCGAAAAAACGTGAAGTATGGCAAACAAAGTGTGAATCGGATCGGCCGCAAATCCTCCAAGGCGACTCAACCGGTCAGCGGGTAGCGCCGCAGCAGGCGAAAGGCGTCGCCAGCGCCGGGGTCGCCGAACAGGCAGATGTCGTCGAGATGCAGCACCGGGGCGAGATGCGGGGCGGCAAGCGCCGTCACCGCCTCGATCAGCGGCTCCGCCTCGCCGGGCCGGAGGTCGCCGCCCAGCGTCAGGTGGAAGCGGAAATCGTCGAGCACGTAAGGATAGCCCCAGCGGGTCAGGTTGTGCTCCTGTCGGGAGGTGAGACCGCGGGTGCGGCGTTGCGCCAGTTCCAAAGCGTCCGGTGGGGCGCCGTAGCGGTCGAGGTCGCGGGTGCAGGCGGCGGCCAGGGCGTCGAGCGCCGGGGCCGGGCCGGCCGGCATCAGGGCGAGGAAGCCGAGCCGGGTGGAGGGCGCCAGGCCGGGCGCGGTGGCCGGCGGGGTGCGCGCCGCCAGTTCGCGGGTCGCCTGGTCGAGGGCCGCGGCATCGGCGCCTGCGGCCAGCCGGAAGGGTGGCTTCAGGGTGCCGTGGAAGCTGTAGCGGCGCGGGGTGCGGGTGATCTGGTCGAGCGGGCGAGACAGGGCGACATCGGGCTGCGCCACCTCGCACCCCGCCTCGGCGTCCCAGCCCAGCCACGCCGCGCCGAAGCGGGCCAGGCCCGAGCCCGCGGCCGGGGCCCAGAAGACGGCGTAGCGGGCGTAACCTTCGATGTCGGTAATGGTGCGCTCCGGTCGGATTTTCGGTCCAGCCTAGCCGGGTTCGCGTTTCACTGATATGGCGTCGGCAGGAAAATTCCGGGAGGCGGAAATGCACGATAGCGGCCCCGATCTGGTGCTGGCCAATGCCCGGCTGGTGCTGGCCGGCGAGGTGGTCACCGGGTCCGTCGCCGTGCGCGGCGGGGTGATCGTCGCCGTCGATACCGGCGCGGGCGTGCCCGCCGGCGCGCTCGACTGCGAGGGCGCCACCGTGGTGGCGGGGCTGATCGAGCTGCACACCGACAACCTGGAGCGCCATCTGAAGCCGCGCCCGACGGTGACGTGGCCCCACGGCGCGGCGGTGGTGGCCCATGACGGCGAGATGGCCTCGGCCGGGATCACCACGGTGTTCGACGCGGTCCGGGTCGGCGCGCTCAAGGACCGCCCGGCGTCGTCCTCGTCGTTCGGCAATGCCCGCCCGCTGGCGACCGAGATCCGGCGGCTGGCGGCGGCCGGGGTGTTGCGCATCGATCATCGGCTGCACCTGCGGACCGAGCTCTGCTCGCAGACCGTGCTGGGCGACCTGGACCAGTTCTCGGCCGCCGACGGGGTCGATATCGTCTCGATCATGGACCACACCCCGGGCCAGCGCCAGTTCACCGACCTGCCGCAATACCGGCGCTACTACATGGGGCGCTACCGGCTCGACGAGCGCCAGATGGACGAGTTCATCGTCTTCGCCAAGGGCCTGTCGGCGCGGTTCGGCGAGGAGAACCTGCGCGGCATCGTGGCCCGCGCCGGAGGCCTGGGCGCGGTGCTGGCGAGCCATGACGACACCACCGCCGAGCATGTCGCCCAATCGGCGGCGCGGGGCGTCGGCTTTGCCGAGTTCCCGACCACGCTGGCGGCGGCGCGGGCCTGCCGGGCCCATGGCATCCCGGTGATGATGGGGGCGCCGAACATCCTGCTGGGCGCCAGCCATTCCGGCAACGTGGCGGCGATGGAACTGGCCGAGCAGGGGCTGCTCGACATCCTGTCGTCGGACTATGCGCCCTCGGCGCTGTTGATGGGGGCGATGAAGCTGGGCCGCGAAACCGGCGACCTGCCCGGTGCGGTGGCGATGGTGACCGGCAACCCGGCCCGGGCGGTGGGGCTGGCGGACCGGGGCGAGATCGCGGTGGGCAAGCGGGCCGACCTGCTGAGCCTGCGCGAGATCGACGGGTTGAGCGTGGTCACCGGGGTGTGGTCGGCGGGGCGCAAGGTGGGGTGAGGGTGAACCGTCGTCCCGTGCGCCCCGAAATCCCATGGGCAGCGCGCAGCGGTGCGGTGCAGACCTGGGACCTCGC
>JACZTQ010000419.1 GCA_022573605.1 Pseudomonadota bacterium
GCAAGCCCCTCCGGTTCAGCCGGGGCCGATCAGGCCAGCCCGGCCTCGGCCTCGCGCGCCCGCAGCCGCTGCGTC
Source organism: Pseudomonadota bacterium (assembly GCA_022573605.1). Lineage (GTDB taxonomy): Bacteria > Pseudomonadota > Alphaproteobacteria > Rhodobacterales > Rhodobacteraceae > Thermohalobaculum. Next base: position 76 of record JACZTQ010000419.1, read on the forward strand.
TCGGCCGCGATGTAGTCCCGGGCGAGCGGCGCCGCGTCGCGGCGGTGGCCGAGCTGGAGCTGCATCACCGCCATGCGGCCGTCCCGGAACGACGATTCGGCGCCGGCCAGGTAGAGCTCCCACATGCGGCAGAAGCGCTCGTCGTGGAGTGCCGCCGCCGCCTCGCGGTTGGCGGCGAAGCGTTTGGCCCAGTGCGCGATGGTGGTGGCGTAGTGCTTGCGCCAGATCTCGCAGTCGAGCAGCCAGAGGCGGCTCTGCTCGACCGCGGCCACGGTCTCGGACAGCGCCGGAATGTAGCCGCCGGGGAAGATGTACTTGGCGGTGAAGGGGCTGGTCACGCCGGAGGCGGTGGCGCGCATGATCGAGTGGATCAGCGCCACCCCGTCCGGCGCCAGCCGGTCGCGCACGGTGTCGAAATAGCTCGCCAGGCCGGTGGCGCCGACATGCTCCAGCATGCCGACCGAGACGATGCGCTCGAACACCCCGTCCAGCGCCCGGTAGTCGCAGAGTTCGAAGCGCACCCGATCCGCCAGCCCCGCCGCCGCGGCCCGCTCGCGCGCCACCGTGAGCTGCTCCTCGGCCAGGGTGACGCCGAGCACCTCGACCTGCGCCACCCGGGCCAGATAGAGCGCCATGCCGCCCCAGCCGCAGCCGATGTCGAGCACGCGCTGGCCGGGCCGCAGCAGCAGCTTGGCGGCGATGTGGCGCTTCTTGGCGAGCTGGGCCTGCTCCAGGGTCTCGTCGCCCTCGGGGAAGTAGGCGCAGGAATACTGCATGTCGGCGTCGAGGAAGAGCCGGTAGAGGTCGTTGCCGATGTCGTAATGGGCGGCGGCGTTGCGCCGGGCGCGCAGCGGGGTGTTGCGGGCGATCCGCTTGACCATGCGGGCGGCGCGCCGCACCAGGGCCTGCGACGGCGCCCGGTTGAGGCGCTTCTTGTTCAGCTTGAACAGGCGCAGGAGGTCGCGCAGGTCCTCCGGCGCGACTTCGAGGCCGCCGTCCATGTAGGCCTCGGCGAAGCGCAGTTCGGGGTTGAGCAGGAGCTTGGCGTCGAGCGCGGGGTCGGTGATGCGGATGGTGACCGAGGGGCCGGGCTCGCCGCCGAAGGTCTCGGAGGCGCCGTCCGGGCCGATCAGCGTCAGCGACCCGGTGTGGATCACCCGGCGCAGCAGCCGGGGCAGAATTCGCATGATGTGTTCTCCGGTTCAGGGCTCCGGTTCGGGCCGGGCCGGGGGCGGAGCTGGTCCGGCGGCGATGGAATGCCCGACCGGGGGGCCAGGGTCAACCCGCCACCAGCCCGCCGTCGATCACCATCTCGGACCCGGTGATGAACGAGGCCGCCGGGGAGAGCAGGTGGATGACGCTGGCGGCGACCTCCTCGGGCCGGGCGAGGCGGCGGAGCGGGATCGAGGCGGCCATCTTCTCGCGCGCCCGGGCGGGGTCGCGGGCAGCGGCGGCGAGGCTGTCGACCATGGCGCCCTCGACAAAGGCCGGGTGGAGCGAGTTGCAGCGGATCGGCGGGTCGCTGCGCGCGCCGTGCAGGGCCACCGACTTGGTCAGCAGGCGCACCGCGCCCTTGGAGGCGTTGTAGGCCGCCAGGTTGGCGCCGCCGACCAGGCCCGAGACCGACGACAGATTGACGATGGCGGGGGCCGGGCTGCGTTTCAGCAGCGGCCAGGCGGCCTTGCAGCCGAGGAAGACGCCGTCGGCGTTGACCGCCATGACGCGCTTCCAGTCGGCCAGCGAGGTGTCCTCGATCGAGCCCAGATGGACGATGCCGGCATTGTTGACCAGCCCGTCGAGGCGGCCGTGGCGGGCCTCGCACTCGGCGATCACGGCGGCCCAGCCGGCCTCGGAGGTGACGTCATGGGCGAGGTCGATGCCTTCACCGGGCCGCAGATCGGTGGCGACCACGATGCCGCCCGCCGCGCGAACCGCCTCGGCGGTGGCCCGGCCCAGCGTGCCGGCGGCCCCGGTGACCAGGACGATGTGGCCGGTCAGGTTCATCTGGTTCCTCCGGACAGCTCCCGCCGCAAGTCAGTCCAGCCCCGCCAGCCGGTCGGTGGCGCGGATCAGTTCGGCGGCGATGCCG
>JACZTQ010000097.1 GCA_022573605.1 Pseudomonadota bacterium
GGGGACGGCGCAACTGGTGGTGGGCGCGCGCTCGGCGCTGTTTCTGCCGTTCCGCGACCTCGGCCTGATCGTCATCGACGAGGAGCACGAGGCGAGCTTCAAGCAGGAGGAGATCGTGCTCTACCACGCCCGCGACATGGGGGTGTTGCGGGCCTCGATCGAGGGCGCGGCGGTGGTGCTTTCCTCGGCCACGCCGTCGCTCGAGACCTGGGCCAACGCCGACAGCGGCAAATACCGGCGCATCGACCTGCCCGAGCGATTCGGCGCCGCCCGGCTGCCGGAGATCCGGCTGATCGACCTGCGCGCCAACCAGCCGGGCCGCGACCGCTGGCTCAGCGCGCCGCTGGTCGAGGCGGCGCGGGCGCGGCTCGGGCGCGGCGAGCAGGTGCTCTTGTTCCTGAACCGCCGGGGCTATGCGCCGCTGACCCTGTGCCGCGCCTGCGGGTATCATTTCGGCTGTCCCCAGTGCGACGCCTGGCTGGTCACCCACCGCACCCGGCCGCAACTGATGTGCCATCAGTGCGGGCATACCGAGGCGCTGGCGGGAGCTTGCCCCGATTGCGGGCGCTCCGACCGGATCGCGGTCTGCGGGCCGGGGGTGGAGCGGGTGGCGGAGGAGGCCGCCGCCCGGTTCAAGGGGGCGCGGATCGAGATCCTGTCGTCCGACCTGAGCTCCGGCCCGGCCGAGCTGAAAGCGCGGCTGGCGGCGATCGCAAACGGCGAGGTGGATATCATCGTCGGCACCCAGATGGTGGCCAAGGGGCACAATTTTCCGCTGCTCACCCTGGTCGGCGTGATCGACGCCGACATGGGGCTGCACGGCGGCGATCTGCGCGCCGCCGAGCGCACCTTCCAGCTCATGCGCCAGGTCGCCGGGCGGGCCGGGCGGGCCGACCGGCCAGGGGTGGCGATGATCCAGACCACCAGCGCCGATCACCCGGTGATGCGGGCGATCCTGTCGGGCGACGAGGAGGCGTTCTGGCGCGCCGAGGCGGCGGCGAGGCGCGAGGCCGGGGCACCGCCCTACGGCCGCCTGGCGGGGGTCATCGTCTCGGGCCCCGACGAGACCTTGGTCTGGCGCATCGCCAACGCGCTGGGCCGGGCCTCGCCGGTGCTGGCGCAGGCCGGGGCGGAGGTCTTCGGCCCGGCCCCGGCGCCGATCGCCCGGGTCCGGGGGCGGTTCCGGGTGCGCCTGCTGGTCAAGGCGCCCAAGGGCATGGCGCTGCAACCGGCGCTGGTCGGGTGGCGCGCGGCGGTGAAGGTTCCAGCAGCGGTGCGGGTGGTGATTGACATCGATCCGCAGAGTTTTTTGTGAATAGCGCTACGATCCGGGCACCTCTGCAACGATGTGCCCGCCAACCAGGCGGCATTACCCCTTCACAAATCCGGACCGACCGGCCAAAACCCGCCCCGGCACCTTGGCCGACGCCTCGGGCTGTTGGGTAGTGCATTAGTTTGAAATCCGGCGGGATCAACAAGTGCTTATTATGGCGTTTTGACGGTGTAGTCGGCCGAACGCACGGTAAAGGACAAACTATTCTTACTTGGATCGTAGTTCATACGCCATTTATCTAAAACGTCACGGCCAACAATCGGAGGCATGCGCATTAAATCAGGATCGAATTCCGGTATCATTATTTTTATAAAGTAGTATCTAATCAGTTTTCTATTAGATTCATAAAATACCATAATCGCAGACTCTTGAAAACATACAGTATCGCCACCTAATCCACCAACAACTGTAGGCTTGATAAGTTTTTTATGGTCAATATTCATCCTGATGGCGTCGGCCGGCATCAAAGTGCTTTTATCAGCCCCGGTATCGACAAGAAATGAAAGATTTGCTGAGGCATGGATGCGCGGCAGCAGTAACCGTCCACCCACATAGGGACGGCCGGTGGTGTTGCCAAAGCGTCCGGTGATCACGGTATTACAGGATTAAAGTGCGCTGCGTCCGCTCTATGAAGCGCACTATCACATCAGAGCGGTGGAGGCCTTTTTTTTCAACCTGCCGCAAAATGGTGTCTAGGTTTTCCCCGTGTGCAACAACAGTGCTATCTGAAACAGCAACCCATTGATCTGGATACTCGTCAATGAGTCTAGGCTGGTTACGAGAAAGAATCAACGCGGATCGCTGAAATTTGCTCAGAGAACGCGCAGCGCTCTCCGGACGTTCATTCATCTGCGCCAAGGCGCTTAGGACGGCAGCCTTATTGCTCATGGTCCCCCGACTGTGAAAGCAATTTTTGTAGAGGGAAGTTTAACACACTTTGTCAAGGGCCAGATATCTACCATATGGGTGAGATCTCTGGCATCAGTTAAGGAAATCGATCCGCCCGACGCTCGCTCGATACCTTATCGCTGCGACGATGTGCCCGGCAACCAGGCGCCATTGCCGCTTCGCGAATCCGGCCCGTCCGGCCACAACCCGCCCCGGCGCAACGGGCTGTCGGCCCGGCTGTCGGACAGTGTTGCATGCGCCTGCCCCCTATGATAGCGAGACGGCGCAAATCCGGAGGGTTGCCTGTCCGGTAACGGCATGCTCTTGGGAAACGAAGCCCGGCCATCCGGACCGGGCCGTATCGGGAAGGGAAAACGTGGCCGCTTCTTCCACTCTTGTATCGAGCGCCGCGGGCCGCTACGCCACCGCGCTGTTCGAACTGGCCGGCGAAGCGGACGCGCTGGAGCGGACCGAGGCCGACATGGAGGCGCTGGGCCAGGCGCTCGAGGCGAGCGACGATCTGCGCGCCCTGCTCTCGACCCCGATCTACACCCGCGACGAGCAGGGCCGCGCCATGGCCGCGGTGGTCGAGGCGATGGGCCTGTCGGCGCTGGTCGCCAACCTGGCCGGCCTGATGGCCGCCAAGGGCCGCCTGTTCATGCTCGGCGAGGTGATCGGCATCTTCGCCGCGCTGATGGCCGAGCATCGCGGCGAGGTCACCGCCGAGGTGACCGCCGCGCGCGCCCTGAGCGAGGCCCAGCAGGCCGCGCTGGCGAGCACGCTGAAGGCCGCCATCGGCCGCGAGGTCAAACTTAGTCTGACCGTCGATGCGGAGATCATCGGCGGTCTTGTCGTCAAGGTGGGCTCGAAGATGATCGACACCTCGATCCGCTCGAAGCTCGCAGCTCTGCAAAACGCAATGAGAGAGGTCGGGTGATGGGCATCCAGGCAGCTGAGATTTCCGCGATTCTCAAGGAGCAGATCAAGAATTTCGGCCAGGAGGCCGAGGTCTCCGAGATCGGCCGGGTGCTGAGCGTCGGCGACGGCATCGCCCGGGTCTACGGCCTCGACCAGGTCCAGGCCGGCGAGATGGTCGAGTTCCCCGGCGGCATCCGCGGCATGGCGCTGAACCTCGAATACGACAATGTCGGCATCGTCATCTTCGGCGACGACCGCGACATCAAGGAAGGCGACACCGTCAAGCGCACCGGCGCCATCGTCGACGTGCCCGCCGGCAAGGGCCTGCTCGGGCGCGTGGTCGACGCGCTGGGCAATCCGATCGACGGCAAGGGCGCGATCGAGGCGACCGAGCGCCGGGTCGCCGACGTCAAGGCGCCGGGCATCATCCCGCGCAAGTCGGTGCACGAGCCGATGGCCACCGGGCTGAAGGCGATCGATGCGCTGATCCCGATCGGGCGGGGCCAGCGCGAGCTGATCATCGGCGACCGCCAGACCGGCAAGACCGCCGTGGCGCTGGACGCCATCCTGAACCAGAAGAGCTACAACGAGGCCGCCGGCGACGATGAGAACAAGAAACTCTACTGCATCTACGTCGCGATCGGCCAGAAGCGCTCGACCGTGGCCCAACTGGTCAAGAAGCTGGAGGAGGCCGGCGCCCTGGAATACTCGATCGTGGTCGCCTCGACCGCGTCCGAGCCGGCCCCGATGCAGTATCTCGCGCCCTATTCGGCCTGCGCCATGGCGGAGTATTTCCGCGACAACGGGATGCATGCGCTGATCGTCTATGACGATCTCTCCAAGCAGGCGGTCTCGTACCGCCAGATGTCGCTCTTGCTGCGCCGCCCGCCGGGCCGCGAGGCCTATCCGGGCGACGTATTCTACCTGCACTCGCGCTTGCTGGAGCGCGCCGCCAAGCTGAACGAGGACCACAAGGCCGGTTCCCTGACCGCGTTGCCGATCATCGAGACCCAGGGCGGCGACGTCTCGGCCTTCATCCCGACCAACGTGATCTCGATCACCGACGGCCAGATCTTCCTCGAGACCGAGCTGTTCTACCAGGGCATCCGCCCGGCGGTGAACGTCGGCCTCTCGGTCAGCCGGGTCGGCTCGGCGGCCCAGACCAAGGCGATGAAGTCGGTCGCCGGCTCGATCAAGCTGGAACTGGCCCAGTACCGCGAGATGGCGGCCTTCGCCCAGTTCGGCTCCGACCTCGACGCCGCCACCCAGCGATTGCTGAACCGTGGTGCGCGGCTGACCGAGCTCTTGAAGCAGGCGCAGTATTCACCGCTGACCAATGCCGAGCAGGTCTGCGTGATCTTCGCCGGCACGGAAGGCTATCTCGACGACATGCCGGTCAACCGGATTGGTCCCTTCGAACAGGCGCTGCTGGCCGATCTGCGCGGCAACCGGCAGGATCTGCTGGACGACATCACCAACAACGACCGCGATGTCGCCGGCAAGAAAGCCGACCAGGAACTGAATGCGAAGATCAGGGCGATCATCGAGAACGTCAAGCAGACGTTCGCCGGCTGAGGGCTGAGAGGAAGCGCGGGCAATGCCGAACCTCAAGGACCTGAAAAACCGGATCAGCTCGGTCAAGTCGACCCGGAAGATCACCAGCGCGATGAAGATGGTCGCCGCCGCCAAGCTGCGCCGGGCGCAGGAAGCGGCCGAGGCGGCGCGCCCCTATGCCGAGCGCATGGACGCCGTGCTGGCCAATCTGGCCCGCGCCGCCAGGGGCAGCCAGACCGCGCCGAGGCTGCTGCGCGGCACCGGCGCCGAGCAGGTGCACCTATTGGTCGTCGCCACCGCCGAGCGCGGCCTGTGCGGCGGCTTCAACTCGTCGATCGTCCGGCTGGCCAAGCGCGCCGCCGACAAGCTGATCGGCGCGGGCAAGACGGTGAAGATCCTGACCGTCGGCAAGAAGGGCCGCGAGCAGATGCGCCGCGACTACGCGCAATACTTCATCGGCCATGTCGATCACGGCGGCATCCGCCGGATCGGCTACGCCGACGCCAACGCGGTCGCCGAGGACATCCTGGCCCGGTTCGATTCCGGCGAGTTCGACGTCGCCACCCTGTTCTACAGCGAGTTCCGCTCGGTGATGAGCCAGATCCCGACCGAGCAGCGTCTGATCCCCGCCGCCGTCGATGACGACGACGACGACGCGAGCGGCACCGTGATCAACTACGAATACGAGCCCGACGAGGACGAGATCCTCGCCGACCTGCTGCCCCAGAACCTGGCGGTGCAGATCTTCCGCGGGCTGCTGGAGAACGGCGCCTCCGAGCAGGGCGCGCGGATGTCCGCGATGGACAGCGCCACCCGCAACGCCGGTGACATGATCGACCGCCTGACGATCCAGTACAACCGCTCGCGTCAGGCCGCGATCACCAACGAACTGATCGAGATCATTTCGGGCGCGGAAGCGCTCCAAGGTTGAGGAGACAGAGATGAGCCAGGCTGTCGGCAAAGTCACCCAGGTGATCGGGGCCGTCGTCGATGTGCAGTTCGGCGACCAGCTGCCGGCGATCCTGAACGCGCTGGAGACGGACAACAAGGGCAACCGGCTGGTGCTGGAAGTGGCCCAGCATCTCGGCGAGAACACCGTGCGCACCATCGCCATGGACGCCACCGAGGGTCTCGTGCGCGGCGCCACGGTGACCGACACCGGCGAGCCGATCATGGTTCCGGTGGGCGCGGCCACGCTGGGGCGCATCGTCAACGTCATCGGCGAGCCGGTGGACGAGAAGGGACCGGTCGAGTCCGACCAGCGCCGCCCGATCCACCGTCCGGCGCCGGAGTTCGTCGAGCAGTCGACCGAGTCGGAAATGCTCGAGACCGGCATCAAGGTCGTCGATCTGCTGACGCCTTATGTGAAGGGCGGCAAGATCGGCCTGTTCGGCGGCGCCGGTGTCGGCAAGACCGTGCTGATCATGGAGCTGATCAACAACATCGCCAAGGGCCATGGCGGCTTCTCGGTGTTCGCCGGGGTCGGCGAGCGCACCCGCGAAGGCAACGACCTCTATCACGAGATGATCGAGTCGGGCGTCATCAACCTGGAGAACCTCACCGAGTCGAAGGTGGCGCTGATCTACGGCCAGATGAACGAGCCGCCGGGCGCGCGTGCGCGCGTCGCCCTGACCGGCCTGACCGTGGCCGAGCATTTCCGCGACGAATCCGGCGCCGACGTGCTGTTCTTCATCGACAACATCTTCCGCTTCACCCAGGCTGGCTCCGAGGTCTCGGCGCTGTTGGGCCGGATCCCGAGCGCGGTGGGCTACCAGCCGACGCTGGCCACCGACATGGGCACGTTGCAGGAGCGCATCACCTCGACCAAGCAGGGCTCGATCACCAGCGTGCAGGCGATCTACGTGCCCGCCGACGACCTGACCGACCCGGCCCCGGCGACCGCGTTCGCCCACCTCGACGCGACCACGGTGCTTTCGCGCCAGATCTCCGAGCTCGGCATCTACCCGGCGGTGGATCCGCTCGACTCGACCTCGCGCATCCTCGATCCGCTGGTGATCGGGCAGGAGCACTACGATGTGGCCCGCAACGTGCAGAGCATCCTGCAGAAGTACAAGTCGCTGCAGGACATCATCGCCATCCTCGGCATGGACGAGCTCAGCGAAGAGGACAAGCTGACGGTCGCCCGCGCCCGCAAGATCCAGCGCTTCCTCAGCCAGCCGTTCTACGTGGCCCAGGTGTTTACCGGTCTGGACGGCAAATACATCCCGGTCGACAAGACCATCGACGGCTTCAAGCGCCTGGCCGGGGGCGAGTTCGACCACCTGCCCGAGGGCGCGTTCTACATGGTCGGCGACATCGACGAGGCGATCGAGAAGGCCCAGCGCATGGCTGCGGAAGCGGCTTGACGTGAGCATCGCGGCGGAAGCCGCGTGAAGACCGGCCCGGTCGAGCCCGGTCGAGATTGGCGGAGAGGAATGAGATGGCGGAGACGCTGAATTTCGAGCTTGTCAGCCCCGAGCGCAAGCTGGCCTCGACCGAGGCCGAGGCGGTGACCATTCCCGGCATGCTGGGCGACCTGACGGCGATGCACAACCACGCGCCGTTCCTGACCAACCTGCGTCCGGGTTATGTGGTGGTGCGCAACGGCACCTCGGAGGAGGGCTATTTCGTCACCGGCGGGTTCGCCGAGATCTCGAACAACGCGGTCTCGGTACTGGCCGAGGAGGCGGTCGAGCGCTCGGCCGTCAACCGCGCTTTCATCGAGGAAAAGATCGCCCGGTCCGAGCAGACCCTGGCCGACGCGGCCCCGGCCCGAAAGCAGGCGGCATTGCAGAAGCTGAACGATTACAAGGCGCTGCTGGGCCAGGTGCCGGGGTAGGGGACGGGCCGGCGCGGAGATGACAAGGGGCGCGCCGTGGGTGCGCCCTTTTGCGTTGGCAATGGCGGAACAAGTTCCGCCCTACGGCGCCGCTGTTGTAGGGCGGAACTTGTTCCGCCGTTGCGGCGGTCGAGATGGTCTGCGCCAACCCTGTTTGGCTCACAACAAATCCCCGAACTCCTTGAACACCCGCGCGTAGGTGTCGCGCTTGAACGGCACGATGCGCCGGATCAGCTCCTCATGCCCCATCCAGGCCCAGACCCGGAATTCGGGCTCCGCGGTGGCGATGTTCACCTCGGCGTCGGCGCCCAGGAAGCGGATCGCGAACCAGCGCTGTTTCTGGCCCCGGAAGCGCCCGCCCCACAGTTTCGGCACCAGATGGCGGGGCAACTCGTAGGGCAGCCACTCGCGGCTTTCGCGGATGATCTCGATCCGGTCCGGGGCGATTCCGGTCTCCTCGGTCAATTCGCGCAGCGCCGCCGCGCGCGGCGTCTCGCCGGCGTCGATGCCGCCCTGGGGCATCTGCCAGGCGTCGGGGTAGCCGTCGATGCGCTGGGCGGCGAAGATGCGCCCCGACGCGTCGAGGATCATCAGCCCGACGCAGGGACGGTAGGGCAGGGCCTCGATGGCGCGGGCGCCGGGGTCAGGCGTCATCGCCGTGGCCGGTCATGGCAACGGCCACCGCCGATGATCCCGGCCGCGCGGCACCCCGGCGGCATCGTCACAGCCCTCTCCCCCGACCCCTTCTCCGGGGCTTGCCTGGCCCCATCTGGGGCCAGGGTCCCCTGCGAAGCCCAGAGGGAGTGGGGGGCGAAATCGGCGCGGGCGGCACCCGGATGGGGCCGGTCCGGCGCCGTCACCGGGCGCTGACGTCATAGATCGCCAGCCCGGCCAGCAGGTCCAGCGCATAGGCGAGCTGGAAGTCCTCCTGGCGCAGCAGCGCCGTGGCCTCGTGGCGCGAACGCTCCTCCTCGAGCTGCTGGCGCTCGTCGTCGGACAGCTCGTTGGTCAGGCTGCCGCGCAGATCGGCCTCCGAGCGGCTGCGCCGGCCGCCGTCGTCCTCGGCGCCGTTGATCTTGCGCTCCTCGACCAGGATGTCGGGCTCGATGCCGAGCGACTGGATCGAGCGGCCCGAGGGGGTGTAGTAGCGCGCCGTGGTCAGCTTCATCGCGCCCTTGTCGCCGAGCCGCATCACGGTCTGGACCGAGCCCTTGCCGAAGCTCTTGGCGCCCAGGATGATCGCCCGGCGCTGGTCCTGCAAGGCGCCGGCGACGATCTCGGAGGCCGAGGCCGAACCCTCGTTGATCAGCACCACGATCGGCTTGCCGTCGGTCAGGTCGCCGGGCCGGGCGTTGACCCGCTCGGCCTCCGCCAGATTGCGCCCCCGGGTGGAGACGATCTCGCCTTCCTCCAGGAAGGCGTCCGAGACCTTGATCGCCTGGTTCAGCAGCCCGCCGGGATTGTTGCGCAGATCGACGATATAGCCGACGATATTGTCCTCGCCGATCTCCTCCTTGATCTTGGCGATGCCTTCTTCGAGGTTGTTGTAGGTCTGTTCGTTGAAGGTGGTGATCCGCAGGATGCCGACGTTGCCTATGGTCCGGGCGCGCACGGCGCGGATCTTGATGGTGGCGCGCACGATGGTGACGTCGAAGGCCTCCTCGGCGCCCTCGCGGCTGATGGTGATGACGATCTCGGCGCCGATCGGGCCGCGCATCTTGTCGACCGCGTCCGAGAGGGTCAGGCCGAGCACCGACTCGCCGTCGATATGGGTGATGAAGTCGCCCGGCTCGAGCCCGGCCTTGGCCGCCGGGGTGTCGTCGATCGGGGTGATCACCTTGACGAAACCGTTCTCCATGGTGACCTCGATGCCGAGGCCGCCGAACTCGCCCCGGGTCTGCTCGCGCATGTCCTCGTAATTCTTCGGCGGCAGGTAGGTGGAATGCGGGTCGAGAGAGGCCAGCATGCCGTTGATCGCCGCCTCGATCAGTTTCTGCTCGTTCACTTCCTCGACATAGGCGACGCGGACGCGCTCGAAGATATCGCCGAACAGGTCGAGATATTCATAGGTGTTCCGGGCCGTGTTCTCCTGGGCCGTGGTGGTCGCCACGATCTGGGGCGCCATCACCCCGAGAGCCACACCGGCGAGCAGTGCCATCACCGTCTTGCGCATCATCGAATTGCCTCGCTTGCTGCTTGCTGCTTGCTGCTTGCTGTCGCGTCGAACCGATCAGCCGGATCGGGGGTCTTCCCGACCGTCTGATCTCCAGATAGAGCGTTTCCCGCCTGATGTGACCAGCCCCGGCGGTCTGTTCAAGTAAAATCTCATCACCTGTGGCGTACGGGCCGCCCGGATAGAGCGATTTCACGCCGAGTGACGTCACTTTGCGACTCGGAAATCGCCGCGAGCCAGCAAGTTAGAGCATGATCGGTGAATCAGGGGTGACCGGCGAGGCCGCGGCCCGGCTTTTCGCCAACCCTCGCCGCCGCGTCCATCGGCATCGCTGCAAGCCTCCCCCCCATCCCCTTCTCCGGGGCTTACGCGGCCGCATCTGCGGCCACG
>JACZTQ010000098.1 GCA_022573605.1 Pseudomonadota bacterium
GGCCCTCGGGCCCTGCGTCCCCCGCCCCTGGAAGGGGAGGGGGCAGGGGAGGGGTCGGCGACGGTGGTGCTATAATCGCACCGCCCCGGCGCGCCGGGGCCTCGCGGAGTTGCGCATGGCGGGTCGAGGCCCCGGCGCGAGGCCGGGGCATTGCAAGAAAATTCCGCCTAGCGCCCGACAACGATATCCACCCAGACCAGCCGGTGATCGGAACTGGCGGGCCTGCGCCCGCCAGCGATCAAGCGGGCCAGCGGGTCGTCCGCCAGCGGCCAGAAGACGCCCGCTCCGGCAATCTCCAGCCCGGTCGAGGGCAGCACGTAATCGACCCGCAGGTTGCCCGGGCCGGGGTCGTCGCGCCAGTCGGCGGTGTCCTGCGCCGCCGGGCCGCGATGGCCGGCGTTGGCGCCGCCCGACAGCGCCGCCTCGGCCCCGCCGGCGCTTTCGGGCCTCGCATCCCGCACCCGGGGATGGGCCAGCAGCGCCGTGATCGCCCCGCGCCTTGCCTCGCCGTCGAAGGGGTCGGCATTGAGGTCGCCCACGACGACGAACAGATCGCCCGGCCCGAGCCCGCCGCGCTTTCCCCGGTCGTCGCGCAGCCAGGCCGCGCCGTCGATCAGGCCCAGCAGCAGCCGGATCTCGTCGGCGTTGCGCCGGCCGTTGAAATCCTCCGGCCCGTCGAACACCGGCGGCGTCGGGTGGCTGGCCAGCACATGCAGAACCACATCGCCCGGCAGGTCGATCGGCACATCCCACAGGCTGACCGAGGCGAGCCGCAAATCGTTCCAGACCGGGTCGGGATGATAGGGCGTGCCGTCGGCGCCCACCGGCCGGTCGGCGCCCGGCAGATCGGCCCAGAGGAAGCGGCGGAAGCCGCGCAGGCGGTCGTAGTCGATGGGATAGCGGCTCAGCAGCGCCATCGCGTACTGCCCCGGAAACCGCCCGTAGCCGAAGGCGTCGCGCGGGCCGCGCCGGTAGCCGTCGCCGTCGAGGTCGTGGCCCGACGGCAGCCCGGTATTGACCGGACCCTGGTAGAGGAAGGGGTAGTCCAGCCCCTCCAGCCCGGCCAGGCCGGCCCGCAGCCGTTCGGCGAACCCGGTCAGCGCCCGGTGCTCCGGGTCGCGGTCGAACTTGATCAGGAGCAGGATATCCGGGCGCACAAGCAGGATGATCTCGGCCACGGCGTCGATCTGCCCGCCGCCTCTGGTCATCTGGTTGACCAGCATTCCCGCACCCTTGCGCACCAGACCGGCGTTGAGGGTGGCGACGCGGATGGCGCCGGGGGCGCGGTCCAGCCAGGGTTCGGCCCGGGCCGGCCCGGCGAGGATCAGCCCGAGGCCGAGAACAAGCGCCCGGAGCCCGGTCACCCCGGCCCCTCACCCCGGGGTAGTGTCGAGCCAGGGGGTGGCGGCGCGGTGCTTCACTTCGAAATCGGTGATCGCCTGCTCCTTCTCCAGGGTCAGATCGATGTCGTCGAGACCCTCGAGCAGGCAGTGCTTCTGGAACGGGTCGATCTCGAAGCGGATCTCGCCGCCGTCGGGGCCGGTGATGGTCTGGCGCTCCAGATCGACGCTGAGAACCGCGTTGGCGCCGCGCCCGGCGTGGTCCATCAGCTTGTCGACATCCTCCGCCGGCAGCACGATCGGCAAGATGCCGTTCTTGAAGCAGTTGCTGTAGAAGATGTCGGCGAACGAGGGCGCGACGATGCAGCGGATGCCGAAGTCCTGGAGCGCCCAGGGGGCGTGCTCGCGGCTCGAGCCGCAGCCGAAATTCTCGCCCGCGACGAGGATTTGCGCGTTGCGGTAGGCGGGTTTGTTGAGCACGAAGTCGGGGTTTTCGCCGCCGTCGTCGAGAAAGCGCATCTCCTCGAACAGGTGCTTGCCCAGGCCCGAGCGCTTGATCGTCTTCAGGTGCTGTTTGGGGATGATCATGTCGGTATCGACATTGATCATCGCCAGCGGCGCCGCGACGGCGGTCAGGGTGGTGAACTTTTCCATGGCTGCGGGCTCCTTGAGGGGGTCGGCCCGATAAAGCACGCGCGGCGGCGGCGCGCAAGCATTGACCGGCCCGCAAGCATTGACCGGATCGTGACCGGCCGTGGGTTGCGCCGGATATCGCCGGCCCCCACGTTTCTCCTATATCCCCCTCGCAACAGGAAGGATTGCAGAGATGAAAATGACCCTCACCGCCGCGGCCGCTCTGATCGGGCTCGCCGCGGCGTTCGGACCGGCCGGCACGGCGCCGGCCATGAGCTTGCCCGATGGAACCCCGGTGATCGAGGCCGGCGGTGGCCACCGCAGCGGCGGCCATCGTTCCGGCCAACGGCGCGGCGGGCGCAATTTCGGGCATCGCGGCGGCGGGAGCCGGTTCGGGCGGCACGGCGGCGGGAGCCGGTTCGGGCGGCACGGCGGCGGCCACGGCGGGCACGGACACGGGCACGGCCACGGCTATTACCGGCCCTATGTCTATGGCGGCATCGCGCTCGGCACCTATCTATTCCTGGACGCGCTCGACCATTATTGAGCGCGGCCACCGCCGACGGCCCCGAATGACGCTGGCGAGAGGCCCGGCAATCCCCTAGACCGGGCCGATGGCCCGGTTCTACCGCGACAATGCCCGCTGGCTGATGGCGGGGCTGCTACTGGCGTTCTGCTCGTCCTTCGGGCAGACGTTTTTCATCTCGCTGTTCGCCGGCCAGATCAAGGCGGTCTACGGGCTGAGCGACGGCGGCTGGGGCGGCATCTATACCGCCGCCACCCTGATCTCGGCGGCCCTGCTGATCCAGGCCGGCGGGCTGGCCGATACCGTGGCGCTGGGCCGCCTGACGCTGATGGTGCTGGGGCTCTACGCGGTGGTGGCGGCCGGGATGGCGTTCAACACCTCCGTCCTGGTGCTGGTGGCGCTGATCGCCGGGCTGCGGTTCTGCGGCCAGGGCATGACCGGCCATATCGCCATGACCGCCATGGGCCGCTGGTTCCAGGCCCATCGCGGCCGGGCGGTGGCGGTGGCGGGCCTGGGCTATTCGCTGGGCGAGGCGGTGCTGCCGAGCGTGGTGGTGGCGCTGGTCGTCTGGATTGGCTGGCGCGCCACCTGGGGTGGTGTGGCCCTGGTGCTGGCGATCGGTTTTGCGCCCCTGCTGATGTGGCTGCTGAGCGAGAGCCGGCAGCCGCGAGGCGTGGCCGCGGCCGAGGCCGGCGCCGGCCTCGGCGGGCGCCACTGGCGGCGGCGCGAGGTGCTGTCGCACTGGCTGTTCTGGGCCCTGATGCCGGGCATCCTGGCGCCGAACTTCATCGGCACGGCGGTGTTTTTCCACCAGGTCCATGTCAGCGAGGTCAAGGGCTGGGAGCTGGCCCAGGTGGTGCTGGGCTACCCGGCCTACGCGGCGCTGACGGTGGCCTCGTCGCTGGCCTGCGGCTGGCTGGTGGACCGCGCCGGGGCGGTCGGCCTGCTGCCCTTCTACCTGCTGCCGATGGCGCTGGGGATCACCCTGATCGCGCCCGGCGGCATCCTGGGCGAAAGCGTCGGCTCGTGGTATCTGATGATGGCGCTGATCGGGCTGACCCAGGGCGGCTCGGTGACCCTGCTCGGGGCGCTCTGGCCGGAGCTCTACGGCACCCGGAACCTGGGCGCGATCAAGGCCCTGGCGACCTCGGCGATGGTGTTCGCGACGGCGCTGGGGCCGGGGGTGACGGGGCTGCTGATCGACGCCGGGATCGCGTTCCCGGACCAGACCTGGGGCTTTGCGCTGTGGTGCCTGCTGGGCTCGGGGGTGTTCGTGGCGGTGCGGTCGCGGCTTCGGGCGGAGATGGGGTGAAGGCCCAACGGCCGTTGCACCTGGCTCATAGCGCAGCGACCCCCACCCTAACCCTCCCCCTTCCAGGGAGAGGGGATTCCGTTGCACCTTCAGGGATCTGAAGCCCCTCTCCCGGAAGGCTTGCGCCGAGGGAAAGTAGCCGCATAAGCCCCGCAGACGGGGTTGGGAGGGGTCTGCTGCGTTGGAGCCGGTCACCGGGCTTCGGTATAATTCCTGGTTGCGCCCCGGTTTTGCGCCCCTCGGGCCGCGCGCTGACGCGCGCCCCTCGGGAAGCGCGGTGGCCCCACCCCCACCCCCTTGCGCCGCCACGCGGCTCACGCGCGGGCGGCGGCTGGATGGGTCCAGGTCAGTGAAAACCGGTATACGCCCCGCCCGCAGGCCGGAGGCCGAGGGCGGGGGCAAAGGCGTGAGGCGGCCCGTGGGCCGCCTCTCCGTTTGATTCGATACGGTTTCGATCCGAGCGGGACCTCAGATCAACTCCCGCACATCGGTCAGCCGTCCGGTCAGCGCCGCCGCCGCGGCCATCACCGGGCTGACCAGGTGGGTGCGCCCGCCGCGGCCCTGGCGGCCCTCGAAATTGCGGTTCGAGGTCGAGGCGCAGCGCTCGCCCGGAGCGAGTTGGTCGGGGTTCATGCCGAGACACATCGAGCAGCCCGCCAGGCGCCAGTCGAAACCGGCCGCGATCAGGATCTCGGCGATGCCCTCGGCCTCGGCCTGGGCCCGCACCAGGCCCGAGCCCGGCACCACCATGGCGCGCAGCCCCGCCTTGACCCGCTTGCCCTCGACGATCCCGGCCACCGCGCGCAGATCCTCGATCCGGCCGTTGGTGCACGAGCCGATGAACACCGTGTCGATGGCGATCTCGGCCAGCGGCGTGCCCGGCGTCAGCCCCATGTAGTCGAGCGAGCGCCGGGCCGCCGCCTGCTTGCCCGGATCTTTGATATCCGCCGGGTCGGGCACGCTTGCGGTGATCGGCAGCACGTCCTCCGGGCTGGTGCCCCAGGTCACCACCGGGGCGATCTCCTCGCCCCGCAGCGTCACCACCTTGTCGAAATGCGCGCCCGGGTCGGTGCCCAGCGTGCGCCAATGCGCCAGCGCCAGCTCCCACATCGCGCCCTTGGGCGCCTTGGGGCGGCCCTCGAGATAGTCGAAGGTGGTCTGGTCCGGGGCCACCAGGCCGGCCCGCGCGCCGCCCTCGATGGCCATGTTGCAGACCGTCATGCGGCCCTCCATCGAGAGCGCGCGGATCGCCTCGCCGCAATACTCGATGACATGGCCGGTGCCGCCCGCGGTGCCGGTCGCGCCGATGATCGACAGGGTGATGTCCTTGGCCGTCACGCCCGCAGCCAGGGCGCCGGTGACCTCGACCTTCATGTTGCTCGACTTCTTCTGGATCAGCGTCTGGGTCGCCAGCACATGCTCGACCTCGGTGGTGCCGATGCCAATGGCCAGCGCCCCGAAAGCGCCGTGGGTGGCGGTGTGGCTGTCGCCGCACACTATGGTCATGCCGGGCTGGGTGAAGCCCTGCTCGGGGCCGATGATGTGGACGATGCCCTGGCGCACGTCGTCGATGTCGAACAGCTCGATGCCGAACTCGCGGGCGTTGGCGCGCATGGTCTCGAGCTGGATCCGGCTGGCTTCGTCCTTGATGCCTTGGTTGCGGTCCAGGGTGGTGGGGACGTTGTGGTCGGACACCGCCAGCGTGGCGCCCGGGGTGCGCACCGTGCGGCCGGACAGGCGCAGGCCCTCGAAGGCCTGCGGGCTGGTCACCTCGTGGACCAGGTGGCGGTCGATATAGAGCCGGCAGGTGCCGTCCTCGGACCGGTCGGCCAGATGGCTGTCCCAGATCTTGTCGTAAAGGGTTTTCGGGGCACTCATGGCATGGTCTCCTTGGCGTATCGCGGCGGCGGGGTGTGGCGGGAGGGAGGGGCCGGTCACTCCGGCAGGGCGGCGGCGGCCCTGCGCCCGTGGAACCGCCAGGGCAGGCGGGCGCGGTCGGCCAGATCGATCACCATGCGTCCCGGATACGTCATCGGGGAGATCTGTTACTCCGAAGGCTCCCCGACGGCAAGCACGCGGTCAGGGCGCCGGTTCAGAGCACCTTCGCCATCACCACCGCGTCGTCGCTGGTGGCGTCCGGACGATCGAATCAGTCCAGCAGCACGGGCGGCCCCTCGCGGGGCATCTCGGCATCGGCGCCGCGCAGGTAGAGCGGGGCGGGCAGGGCCGCTCCCTCGCGGTCCGCCGCAAGGCGCGCGATCAGCGCCGGATCGGGCAGGCCATCGGGAAGTCGCGCCTTGTCACCCGCCAGCAGGTGCGCCGCGTCGCCGGCGAACCGGGTGCAGCCGGGCGGGATGGCCGCCGCGAGCCCGGCCTCGCCGGTCATCCGCGGCGCCGCCAGCGGCGCGCCATCGGCCCCGAACGCCTGCACATAGACGGCGCCGCCGCGCCCGGCGAGGCAGATCGCCACCGGCCCGCCCACTTCCGCCGCCAGCGCCTCGAAGCGGCTGATGCCGATCACCGGAATGCCCCGCCCCAGCGCGATCCCGCGCGCCGCCGCAACCCCGATGCGCACCCCGGTGAACGACCCCGGCCCGGTGCACACGGCGACCCGGCCGATCGAATCATAGCCGGTCCCGGCCCGGGCCAGGACGGTGTCGATGATCGGGAACAGGTGCTCGGCGTGGCCGCGCTCCATGGCCCGGCGCTCGACCACCGGCTCGATTGCATTTATCGGGCCGCCAAGCAGGGCGACGGCGCACTGCGCCGCCGAAGTGTCGATGGCGAGGATCATCGCAAACCCGGTCGGACGCCGGTCAGACGCCCACTGGGCGGACCTCGATCACTTCCGGGATGTAGTGGCGCAGCAGGTTCTCGATGCCGCTCTTGAGGGTCAGGGTCGAGGACGGGCAGCCGGCGCAGGCGCCCTGCATGTGCAGATAGACGATGCCCTTGTCGTAGCCGTGGAAGGTGATGTCGCCGCCGTCCTGGGCCACCGCCGGGCGCACCCTGGTGTCGAGCAACTCCTTGATCTGGCCGACGATCTCGGCGTCCGGGCCGTCGTGCTCGGCATGGGTCACGGCGTGGCTGTCGCCTTTCATCACCGCGGCGCCCGAGGCGAAATGCTCCATGATCGCGCCGAGCAGCGCGGGTTTGATATGGGCCCATTCCACATCGCCCTTGGTCACGGTGACGAAATCGGGGCCGAGGAACACGGCCTCCACCCCATCGACCGCGAACAGCCGGCTCGCCAGGGGCGAGGCTTCCGCGCCGTCGCGGCTGGGGAAATCCGCCGAGCCGGATTGCATCACCGGCTGACCGGGGAGGAACTTCAGCGTCGCGGGGTTGGGCGTTTCTTCGGTCTGGATGAACATGGGGTGTCTCCGGTTTGTACTCCACAGATGGCGCGGATGAGGCAAAAAATCAACAATCATTCTACCCTGCCGCCACTGCATCGGGGAATCGGACAAGGGAGAGGACGACATGCTGTTCATGGTGATCGAGCGATTCGAGGGCAACGACATGGTGCCGATCTACCGGCGGATGGGGGAGAAGGGCCGCCAGCTTCCCGAGGGGCTGACTTACGTGGACAGCTGGATCGAGGCGAATTTCAGCCGCTGTTTCCAGTTGATGGAATGCGCCGACGCGCGATTGCTTCAGGAATGGGTGCTGGGCTGGCGCGGCACCGGCGCCAGCTTCGAGATCGTCCCGGTGGCGCCCAGCCGCGAGACCCGCGCCGTGGTGGAGCCCTTCCTGGGAGAAGGGTGATTACGGCTCGCGCGAGTCTTTGCCCGTGACGAAATCCGCATTCGCGGATTTCCGGCGCCGCCTCCCACCCCTCCTCCCGGCCCAACCATCGATGGTACCCCAGGAATCATTGGGGCATGATCGGTGGTTGGGCGGGGAGGAGGGGTGGGTGGCGGCGCGCCCAAAAGATGCGCAGCAGCTTTTGGGACAGGCGCAAAAAAACCCGCGCCCAGAGGCGCCGCCGCAAGCCTCCCCCCCAACCCCCCTCCCAGAGGGAGTGGGGGGCGAAATCGGCGGCGGCAGCGCGGTTTCCGATCGGTTCCGGTCGAGGGGCCCGCCGCTCAGCAGACCGCGTCGATCCGCTCCAGGGTCATGCCGCCGGGGACCACGGTCACCGGCACCGGCAGGCGGTGGCCCATCTTGGTCACCAGATAGCTGACCAGCGGGCCGGGACCCTCGCCCTCGCCGGCGCCGAGGACCAGAACCCCGATATCCGGGTCCTCCTCGATGATCGCCAGCACCTCCTCGGCCTTCTTGCCCTCGCGGATGGCAAACTCCGGGGTCACGCCGCTGAGCGCCTGCATTTCGTCGGCCAGTTGCACCAGACGCGCCTCGGCGGTCTCGCGGGCCTCGGCCCGCATCACCTCGGCCACCCCCATCCAGTGCTGGAACTCGTCCGGCTCGATCACATAGAGCATGGTCACGCCGCCGCCGGTCTTCTGGGCCCGGCGGGCGGCGAAGCGCATCGCGTTCATGCACTCCGGGGTTTCATCGACGACGATGAGAAACTTGCGCAACTGTGGCTCCTGGTCCGACCGCATCGGCGCCGGGAGGATGACAGCAGTTTCCACCCCGCGCAAGCGAGAGGACGCGCCGGCGCCAGGCGGCGGCAAGGCGAACCAGCCGGAAACCGGACCGGACCCTCGGTTCGCAATTCATTTGACCGGTCGTTCCAAAACATCTACCGTCGCGGGCGGGAGGCGGCGATGCCCTGGGAGAAATCCTTCGATACCGATGACGTGCTCGGCAAGGCCATGGCCGCGTTCTGGGCGCGCGGTTACGCGGCGACGTCGATGCGGGACCTGGTCGATTGCATGGGCATCGGGCGGGGCAGCCTCTATGCCGCCTTCGGCGACAAGCGCGGCCTGTTTGTGCGTGCGCTGGCGCACTATGACGACCGCCACCGGCGGCGGTGGACCGAGCGGTTGTCGGCTTGCGCCTCGCCGCGGCAGGCGATTCTCGCGGCTTTCGACGAGGTGATCACGGCCACGCTCGACGGCGCGCGGGACGGCTGCCTGCTGGTCAATACGGCGCTGGAGGTGTCGCCCCATGACGGCGAGATCGCGGCCGTGGTCGCCAAGGCGCTGGAAGAGATGGAGGCGTTCTTCCGCACCATGGTCCGGCGCGGCCAGGCGGCGGGAGAGATTTCCCCGGGGCTGGATGCAACCGAGACCGCACAGGGCCTGCTGGCGCTGTTGGCCGGGCTGCGGGTGCTCTCGCGTTCGCGCCCGGAGGAGGCGCTGATGCGCGGCGTCGCCCGGCAGGCGGAGGCGCTGTTGGGATAGGCGAAAAAGTTTCCAGGGTTCGGTACGAACCGTCAAAACGAGGAGGAAGACATGACTGTATCCTATGTGGAGCGCGATCAGGCCGATGCGGCGACGCTGACCTTCTACGACGCGGCGGAGGAGCGCTTCCAGGCATTGCTGAACATTTTCAAGGTGTTCGGGCACACGCCGGAGCTTGGCAACGCCTTCACCGTGCTGGTGATGGCGATCCTGAAGGACGCCGAGCTGGACTGGGTGACCAAGGAGCTGCTGATCCTCAAGGCGACCCAGCGCAACGACTGCCAGTACTGCGTGGTCCAGCACGAGCGATTGTCGAACATGCTCGGCATCGCCGACCAGAAGGTGGCCGATCTCGACGGCGACAAATATCACACCAGCCCGCATTTCACCGAGGGCGAGCGGGCGCTGCTCGACCTGACGGTGCAGATCGGCGAGGACGCCAACCGGGTCTCCAAGGAGCTCTGGGACCGGCTGCACGCCCACTGGAGCGAGGCGCAGATCGTCGAGGCGGTGTTCACCATCACCACCTACATCATGATCTCGAAATTCGGCGACGCGCTGGGGGTCGGGCTGGAGCCGATGTTCGAAGGGGTAAAGCCGGTGCTGACGATCAATCATTGAGGGGGAGCAAGGCACGGTGTCATTCCCTTGCCGGGCGGGAATCTCTTCGTCGTCATGAGATCCCCGCCTGCGCGGGATGACGTGGGGCGGGTTCGGCGGATGAGGCAGGGGCGCGACCCGGCGGCGCCGTTACCGGCGCCAGGATATTCCGCCGGTTCAAGCCGGTCATCTTCATCGCCGGAGCGGAGGGGCCAGGGCGGCGCCCGGCCGATACAGGTTCGACCCCGGTCTCGCCAGCCCTGCCGGGGGCGGACGCCCGGCCGGCCTCGGTGTACCCGGAGGCGACGTCACGGCCCTCTCCCCCGACCCCTTCTCCGGGGCATGACAAGGCCGCATCCGCAGCC
>JACZTQ010000420.1 GCA_022573605.1 Pseudomonadota bacterium
TTGGCGCCCTCGCCGAACGTGGCGTTCTTGATCTCGACGAAGTTGCCGATGCGGGCGCGCGGGCCGATCTCCGATCCCGGGCGCAGCCGGGTGAACGGGCCGATCACGGCGCCGGGGCCGACGCGGCACTGCTCGAGATGGCTGAAGGCGCGGATCTCGGCCCCGTCGGCGACCTCGACGCCGGGGCCGAAGACCACGTTGGGGCCGATGGTGACGTCGCGCCCGAGCTGTGTGTCCCAGGCCAGGAACACGGTCTCGGGCGCGGTCATGGTGGCGCCGCCGAGCATCGCCGCGCGCCGCGCGCGGGCCTGGAAGGCGGCCTCGGCGGCGGCCAGTTGCACCCGGTCGTTGATGCCGAGGGTCTCGGCTTCGTCGCAGCGCACCACCCGGGCGCTCAGACCCTGGGCGCGGGCCAGCCCGATCACCTCGGTCAGGTAGTATTCGCCGCTAGTATTTTTGGTGGCGTTGTCGTTGCCGACCCGGGCCAGCAGGGCGAACAGGGTCTTGGCGTCGGCGGCGACGACGCCGGAGTTGCAGGTGCGGATGGTTAGCTCTTGCGCGCTGGCGTCCCTGGCCTCGACGATCCGCTCGAGCGCGTCGCCGGGGCCGGTGACCATGCGGCCGTAGCCGCCGGGCTCGGCAGCATCGAACCCGAGGGCGACAAGATCGGCGCCGGCGGCCCGGGAGGCGACCATGGCGGCCAGGGTTTCGGCCGAGATGAAGGGGGTGTCGGCGAACAGCACGAAGACATCGCCTTCGAATCCGGCCAGCGCCGCCTCGGCCATGCGCACCGCGTGGCCGGTGCCGAGCGGCTCGGCCTGTTCGCAGATCGCGGCGTCGGGCGCCAGGCTGCGCACCGCATCGGCGACCGCATCGGCGCCGGGAGCGACGACCACCGCGAGGCGGGCAGGCGCCAGCGACAGCGCCGACCGCATGGCGTGGTGCAGCATCGGCGCGCCGCCGATCGGGTGCAGCACCTTGGCCAGGTCCGAGCGCATCCGGGCGCCCTTGCCGGCGGCGAGGATCACCACGGCGGTTTCCCGGGAGTTTGGGTTCTCGGTGGTGTTCTTGGTGGTCATCCACGCCCTATACCGGCTGCCGGTGGCGAGAAAAAGAGCAACGTGCCTCGGAATCTGTTTCAGAGGATGGTTTGCAAGCTGTTAACGAAGGGTCGGGGCGGGAATCTGACAGGAGCACAAAGCGAACATGAGGGGCGCGATCTTCGATCTCGACGGGACCCTGGCGGACACCGCGGCGGATCTGCTGGGGGCCGCCAACGCGGTGCTGGCGCCGCGCGGCCTGCCGCTGCTGGAGCTGGCCCGCGACAAGCCGTTCGCCGGGCGCGGCGGGCGCTCGATGATCCATCGCTCGCTGTCGCTGATGGATAGGCCGCCCGGCGAGGCCGCGGCCGAGGCGATCGCCGACGATCTCTACCCCGGGCTGCTGGCGGCCTACGAGGGGCGCCTCGCCGAGGAGACCCGGCTCTACGACGGCGTCGTCGGTTGTCTGGATGCGCTGGCGGCGGCGGGCTGGCGGCTCGGGGTCTGCACCAACAAGCCCGAACGCCTGGCGCTGATGCTGCTCGATCGCCTCGGCGTGCTCGGGCGCTTCGGCGCGGTGCTGGGGGCGGATTCGCTGGCCGTGCGCAAGCCCGACCCGGAGCATCTGCACGAGACCGCGCGCAGATGCGGCGCGCGGCCCGAGCGCTGCGTCATGCTGGGCGACACCAGGGTCGATGTCCTGACCGCCCGCGCCGCCGGGGTGCCGTGCGTGCTGACCAGCTTCGGTTTTGCCGCCGAACCGCTGGACGAGCTGGCCGCCGACGCGGTGGTCGGCCACTACGACGAGATCGCCCCGGTGCTGGAGCGGCTGTGCCCGCCGGCGGCCAAAACCGCTTGACGCCGCGCCGCCGCCACGCCTATAGGGGGCGCCTCGGCGGGCGGTTAGCTCAGTTGGTAGAGCACAGTGTTCACATCGCTGGGGTCACTGGTTCGAATCCAGTACCGCCCACCAACTATCCAATTGAAATATATACATTTTACCTGAATCAGGGTGTCTCCGACATTCTCGGGGCTTAGGCGCGTAGTGTTTGCTCGAGGCGCACGAATTGGAGTTCTGAGACGCGGATTCGAGGCTGAAACATGCCTTTTGCTCAGTTCGGC
>JACZTQ010000421.1 GCA_022573605.1 Pseudomonadota bacterium
GCGGTAGAGGAAATACTCGACCGGCGGGTTCTCGGCCGCGATCAGCGCCAGCGGCGAGCCGGTGGGCACGTGCGGGATCGGCGCCGCCGGGCGGGCCGTCATCTCCAGGTGGGTGACGGTGTAGGAAACGGTGTCGCCGGGTTTCAGCAGGGGCATGGTCTTAGGGCACTTTCCGTTCAGATGGAACCATGTCATGCGCGCACTTGATGCGGGCATCCAGTCCCTGACGAATTGATTTAAGGACTGGATTGCCGGGTCAAGCCCGGCAACGACGACGGCGGGAGCGATTCAAACCGAACGGTCGCCGCCTCACCCGGTCTCGACAGCCCCGGTCTCCACCGCCAAGTCCGGATAGGCGCCCCACTCGACCCAGGAGCCGTCGTAGAGCGAATTGCGGGCGTGGCCCATGCGGTGCAGCGCCAGGTTCAGGATCGCCGCCGTGATGCCGGAGCCGCAGGAGGTGACGATGGGGCGCGCCAGATCGACCCCGGCGGCCTCGAACACGGCGCGGGTGGCGTCGATGGCCTTCATGGTGCCGTCCGGCTTCAGCAGGCTGGCGTAGTGGACGTTCCTGGCGCCGGGGATGTGGCCGGCGCGCAGCCCGGCGCGGGGCTCGGGCTCGTCGCCGCGAAAGCGGCCCGGCGAGCGGGCATCGACGATCTGCTCGTCGCGGAGCTTGGCCGTACCCGCGATCTGGGTCACGTCGCGCATCATCGAGGCGTTGCGGCGCCCGGTGAAGTGGCGCTCGCGCGGCTCCGGCTCCTGGTCCTCGACCGGGTGTCCCCCGGCCAGCCATTGCGGCAGGCCGCCGTCGAGCACCGCCACGTCCTGGTGGCCGAAGAAGCGGAACATCCACCACACCCGGGCGGCCGAGAACAGGCCCTGCTGGTCGTAGGCGATGACCCGGTGGCCGTCGCCGATGCCCATCTTGCGCACCCGGCTGACGAATTTCTCGACCGGGGGCATCATGTGGGGCAGCGGCGAGTGGCGCTCCGCGATGTCGTCGATGTCGAAGAAGCGGGCGCCGGGGATGTGGGCCTTGAGATACTCGGTGCGCCCGTCGCGCGGGTCGCCGGGCAGGTAGAGGCTGGCGTCGACGATGCGGATGTCGGGTGCGCTCAGGCGCTCGGCCAGCCAGTCGGCCGAGACCAGCAGGTTGGGGTCGCTCGTCGCCATCTCTCACCTCACCTGGAAAATTCGGGGGTTGCCCGAGCCTGTCGGATTCTCCTAGAGGGGGCGGGCGGTGGAATCAACCGCTGTGCAGCGTCGCGCCGTCGCGTTAAGCTCGGCCGGTCGCGGCCCGGTGGGGCCGGCTCCAGCGACAGGGGGACGATCATGGCATTGCCGCCGCCCGCCGCCCCGGGGATGGGGCTGGATGCGATCGACACGCCGGCGCTGGTGCTCGACCTGGACGCCTTCGAGCGCAATCTGGCGCGCATGGCCGAGGCCGTGGCGGCGGCCGGGGTGCGGCTCAGGCCCCATGCCAAGACCCACAAGAGTCCGCTGATCGCACGGCGTCAGATCGCGCTCGGGGCGGTCGGGGCGTGCTGCCAGAAGGTCTCGGAGGCCGAGATCCTGGTCGCTGGCGGGGTCGATGACGTGCTGGTCTCGAACCAGGTGGTGGGGGCGGGCAAGCTGGCGCGGCTGGCGGCGCTGGCGCGGCGCGCGGCGCTGGCGGTCTGTGTCGATGACGCCGGCAACGCGCGCGATCTCTCGGCGGCGGCGCTGCGGGCCGGGGCGGAGATCGGCGTGCTGGTCGAGATCGATGTCGGGGCCGGGCGCTGCGGCGTGGCGCCGGGGGCGGACGCGGTGCGCCTCGCGCTCGAGGTGGCGGCGCTGCCGGGGCTGCGATTTGCCGGGTTGCAGGCCTATCAGGGCGCGGCCCAGCATCTGCGCGGGGTCGCCGAGCGCCGCGACGCGATCGGCCGGGCCGGGGAGCTGACCTCGCGCACCGTGGCGATGCTGGCGGAGGAAGGGCTGGCCTGCGCGACCGTGGCCGGGGCCGGGACGGGCACCTTCGAGTTCGAGGCGGCGAGCGGCATCTGGAACGAGTTGCAGGCGGGCTCGTATATCTTCATGGACGCCGATTATGCCCGCAACGAGGCCGGCGACGGCGGCGCGTTCGAGCAGGCGCTGTTCGTGCTGGCCACGGTGATGAGCC
>JACZTQ010000099.1 GCA_022573605.1 Pseudomonadota bacterium
CGCCGGTCACGAACATGATCTGGAACAGCGAGGTGCCGACCACCACCGTGGTCGCCATGCCCAGCAGATAGATCATCGCCGGCACCATGATGAAGCCGCCGCCGACCCCCATGATCGCCGACAGCACCCCGACCATGGCGCCGATAGCCAACGGCGGGATGGCGCTGATGTAGAGGTTCGAGGCCCGGAAGCGCATCTTGAAGGGCAGGCCGTGGCTCCAGTGGTGCCGGCGCCGCGGCGCCACCCGGCCGACCTTGGTTCGCCGCCAGGCCCGGAGGCTCTCGACGAACATCAGGGCGCCGACGATGCCGAGGAAGACGACATAGCAAAGCGAGACCAGCAGATCGACCTGACCCTGCTCGCGCAGATAGGCGAAGATCCGCACCCCGATCGCCGATCCGCCGATGCCGCCGACCAGCAACACCAGCCCCATCTTGAAGTCGACCGTGCGGCGGCGCCAATGGGCCAGCACGCCGGAGAACGACGAGGCGACGATCTGGTTCGCCTCGGTCGCCACCGCGACGGCGGGCGGGATGCCGATGAAGATCAGCAGCGGCGTCATCAGGAATCCGCCGCCGACCCCGAACACCCCGGACAGGAAGCCGACCCCCCCGCCCAGCCCGAGCAGAAGGAAGGCGTTGACGGAGATTTCGGCGATCGGCAGGTAGATGTTCATCGAGAGCCCGATTCAAAAGCCGCGAATGCGCCTTTTGGGCTCCGCCCCCCGCCCCACCTCCCCGCCCAACCACCGATCTTGCCCCGGCGCCATCGGTGGTTGGGCGGGGAGGTGGGGCGGGGGGCTGGGTTTCGAGATAGACGTTGCGGCCCCGACGCGGCGCGTGCCCCGGTTTAGCGTGCAAAATTCCGCGATGCCAGCGCCACGTCGCCCGCTGCCATGGCGCCAGACAGCGATGCCGCGCCACCGGCATGGAGTCGGCGGACACGATCCAGGCCGCCAGCATCCGCCAGAATGATTTCGGGCTTGTTATCGCGCGCTGAATCACGGTGCGGAACACGGTGCGGAACACGGTGCGGAACACGGTGCGGAACACGGTGCGGAACACGGTGCGAATCACGGTGCGAATCACGGTGCGGAACATGGCGCGGATCATGGCGCCCGGCCCGATACCACGATGAACACTTCACCCGGGTCGCGGACCAGGCCCAGGCCGATCCCGAGGCAAACCACGAGGACCAGCAGCGCCAGCGCCACCCGCATCTGCTCGGCCTTCAGGCGCGGGGCCAGACGGGCGCCGACCTGGGCCCCGATGACGCTCCCCAGCAGCAGCAGCACCGCCAGGATCGCATCGACGGTGTGGCTGGTGATGGCGTGCATCAGCGTCGTCGCCGCGGTCACGAACAGGATCTGGAACAGCGAGGTGCCGACCACCACGTTGGTCGCCATCCCCAGCAGGTAGATCATCGCCGGCACCATGATGAAGCCGCCGCCGACCCCCATGATCGCCGACAGCACCCCGACCATGGCGCCGATCACGAACGGCGGGATGGCGCTGATGTAGAGGTTCGAGGCCCGGAAGCGCATCTTGAAGGGCAGGCCGTGCACCCAGCCGTGACGCCGGCGCCGCCGGACCGCGCCCCGGCCCGCCCGGCGCAGCGCCCGCACCCCCTCGATCAGCATCAGCGCCCCGATGGCGCCGAGCATGACCACGTAGCACAGCGACACCACCAGATCGACCTGGCCGAGATCGCGAAGATAGGCGAACACCCGCACCCCGACGGCCGCGCCCGCCAGCCCGCCGGTCATCAGCACCAGCCCCATCTTGACATCGACGGCGCGGCGGCGCCAATGCACCAGCACACCCGAGAACGAGGCCCCGGCAACCTGGTTCGCCCCGGTCGCCACCGCCACCGCCGGGGGGATGCCGATCAGGATCAAGAGCGGCGTGATCAGGAACCCGCCGCCGACCCCGAACAGGCCCGACAGCACCCCGACACCGCCGCCAAGGGCGATCAGCAGGGTGAGGTCGATCGAAACCTCGGCGATGGGGAGGTATATTTGCAAGAGGGTCCCGCGTGGGTGCGAGCCTACGCTTAATACGCCCCGGGGGGCGATGCCAGCGCCGTGCGCAAATTGGCGTCGATCGGCAGAGCCGCGACACAGGTGGCGAAAACGGCAGCACCAGGGCACGCAACGCGGCGCCCTGGCGGAACACTTTCCCGGATTTTCGATCGTGTCTCGGTTTGAAGTCCGATTGGCGGCAAACGGCGCCAAGCCGACATAGCTTCGAAAGTCCAGAAAGTGCCGTACTCGGACGTAGCTCACCGCCTCTCTGCTAACACCGTTTCAGGTTTGACCTACATCAATGCGCGCCGGACAAAAGGCGGCTAGCCGGTTGCCAACTGGTGCGATTCATTTCATGGGAGCCAGCCATGGACAAACATATGAATGAGCTTGTGGCCATGGGGGCTTTGGCAGCGGCCATCGTCGGCATGTAAAATGGGGAATGTCGGGTTAAGGAACAACGAAAACAGGAGTATGAAACAATGGCACGGTACCGCGATGCGCTTCCTCAATTATCCGGTGATCTGTTCCTGATGGACGCCGGTCTCGAGACCGACATCATCTTCAACCGCGGCGTCGAAATTCGCGAGTTTGCCGCCCACACGCTGCTTCCCGATCCGAAGGGGCGCGAAACACTCGTCACCTATTTCCGCGAACTTCTCTCGCTCGCCGGCGCCACGGGCGCCGGGTTCATTTTCGATAGCCAAACCTGGAAAGCCCACATGCACTGGGCCAAGGATCTGGGCGCTTCCGAAGACGATCTGCGCAAGGCAAACCATGAGGCAATCGCTTTCATTTCCGAACTGCGCAACGAATTCTCTGAGAATGCAAAACCCATCGTGCTAAACGGTCTCATCGGGCCGCGCGGCGACGCCTATGCGCCGGAAGAAGTAGTCGCCGCCGACGAGGCCGAACAATACCATACCAAGCAGATCGGCTGGTTGGCGGAAACCGAGGTCGATATGGTCACCGCCCTGACTTTTACCCAGTCAGATGAGGCCATCGGCGTGGTCCGCGCCGCCAAGGCCGCCGGGCTACCCATCATTATTTCCTTCACCGTGGAAACCGACGGCAACCTGCCCACCGGTCAGCCGCTCGGGGCGGCGATCCAGGCGGTGGATGATGCAACGGAGCAGGCTGCGGCCTACTTCATGGTGAATTGCGCCCATCCCGACCACTTCTTCCATGTGCTCGGCGACGAGGCATGGGCACGCCGCATCCGCGGCATCCGGTGCAACGCCTCGCGCATGAGCCACGCCGAACTCGACAACAGCGAGGTGCTGGACGACGGCGATCCGGTCGAGCTTGGCGAACAGTATCGGGCGATCAAGGAACGAATGCCTTGGCTCAACGTCTTTGGCGGCTGCTGTGGTTCCGACCTGCGACACGTAACGCAGATTGCCAAGGCACTGGCGGCCTGATCTGCACCCCGAAACCTGGTCCAGGCCGAATGTTAAGTTTGTGCCGCATTAAGGGTGATTTACGCCGCAAACCGGCGGAAAGCGCAACGCCCCCAATGACCGGGCTGGGTCACAACCTGCCGTTCACAGTTCAAGATTGAACCGCCATGAACGACGGCTTCGGGCCGTTCGCTGCCGATCAGATTTCAAACCGGGACACTACCGGATTTTCTCGTATATTCCATCTGTTCCCCTGAACCGGTATGTTCAAGCCGGCCTATCCGGTCCCGCCCCTGCCTGGTCATCGGTTGCGGGAATGTGGCCGGATGTGAGCCCGAATGTGAGAATATGCGGCGCAATGCTTCCCATCGGGCTGTGGGAGAATTGATGGGGCTTGCCGCATGCTGCAAGATCAGGCACTTGTGGTAACCGGTTCGGCGGGGCGCAGAAGGGGAACAAGATGACGGGCGTAATGCCGGCTTCCGGCTGTTCCCGGGACAGGCGCACCCTGCTCTACAGCCACGACACCTTCGGGCTGGGCCATCTGCGCCGCTCGCGCACCATCGCCACGGCGCTGGTCGAGGCCGATCCGGACTGCTCGGCGCTGATCGTCACCGGCTCGCCGATCGCCGGGCGCTTCGATTTTCCCCAAAGGGTCGATCATGTCCGCCTGCCCGGCGTGGTCAAGCTGGCCGACGGCAGCTACACCTCGTCGAGCCTGCGCATGGACATCGACCAGATGGTCGCCCTGCGCGGCGCCATCATCGCCACCGCCGAGCGCGAGTTCCGGCCCGATCTGCTGATCGTCGACAAGGAGCCCTGGGGTTTCCGCCACGAGCTGGCCGAGACCCTGACGGCGGCGCGCGACCGCGGCGCCCGCATCGTGCTCGGCATCCGCGACGTGCTCGACGACGAGGACGCGCTGGTCCGCGAGTGGGAGCGCAAGGGCGCGGTCGAGGCGATCGAGGAATTCTACGACGAAATCTGGATCTACGGCATTCCCCAGATCTGCCGCCCGCTGACCGGTCTGGGACTGTCGGCGCGGATGGAGAGCCGGGTAATCTATACCGGCTATCTGCGCCGCGACGCCGCCGGCTGGCCGGCCGAGCCTGGCTCCGACCTGCCCGACGAACCCTACATCCTGGCCACCACCGGCGGCGGCGGCGACGGCGCCGCGCTGGTCGACTGGGTGCTGCGCGCCTACGAGGCCGACCCCGCGCTCTCGCCCCATGCGCTGATCGTCTACGGGCCGTTCATGAACGCGCCCGACCGGCAGAAGTTCGACGCCAGGGTGGCGGCGCTGGGCGGCCGGGTCTCGGCGCTCGGCTTCCACCCCCGGCTCGAGCGCCTGCTGGAGGAGGCAACCGGCGTCGTCGCGATGGGCGGCTACAACACCTTCTGCGAGATCCTGTCGATGGACAAGCCGGCGATCATCGCGCCCCGCACCCAGCCCCGGCGCGAACAGATCATCCGCGCCGCCGCGGCCGAGGATCTGGGTCTGGTGCGCATGCTCTCGCCCGAGCGCGACGGCAACAGCGCCGGAGCGATGGTGGCGGCGATCCGGGCGCTGGCGAGCCAATCGCGGCCCTCCGAGGTGTCCATTCCGGGATTGTTGTCGGGCCTGGAGACGATCGCCGAGCGGCTGAACGCGGCCCCACCGGTCTTTGCCGCCGCGGGAGAGTAGGCCATGCCGGGCGCGCTCGCGGTGGTGCTCAAGGGTTACCCGCGCCTGTCGGAGACTTTCATCGCCCAGGAGCTGCGGGCGCTGGAGGCGCGCGGCCACCGCTTCGAGATCTGGTCGCTGCGCCACCCCTACGACGACCGCATCCACCCGATCCACGAGGAGATCACCGCCGCCCGGCATTATCTCCCCGAATATCTGCGCGACGAACCCCTGCGGGTGCTGCGCGCCTTGTTCCGGGTGGCGCGGTCGCGCCGGTTCTGGCGCGCCGCCAGGGTCTGGTTCGGCGATCTTGCGCGCGACCGCACCCTGAACCGCATCCGCCGCTTCGGCCAGGCGGCGGTGCTGGCCGCCGAACTTCCCGCCGAGACCCGCTTTCTCTATGCCCACTTCCTCCACACCCCGGCTTCCGTTACCCGCTACGCGGCGCAGATTCGCGGCATCGGCTGGGGTTTTTCGGCCCATGCCAAGGACATCTGGACGATTCCCGACTGGGAGAAGCGCGAAAAGATCACCGCCTGCCGGTTCGGCGTCACCTGCACCCGCACCGGGGCGGCGCATCTGCGCAACCTCGACCTGCGCGGCGACAAGATCTCGCTGGTCTATCACGGCCTCGACCTGTCGCGCTTTCCCGCGCCCCCCGACATCCGCCCGGCGGGCAAGCGTTTCAACCTGCTCTCGGTCGGCCGGTTGGTGGCCAAGAAGGGCTACGGCGACCTGCTCGAGGCGCTGAGCCGGCTGCCGGACGATTTCGACTGGTATTTTATCCACATCGGCGGCGGCGAGCTGAAACGCGGCCTCGAGGCCCGCGCCCGGCGTCTCGAACTCGACGACCGGATCGAGTGGCTGGGCAAGCGCGCCCAGGGCGACGTGATCGCCGCGATGCGCTCGGCCGACCTCTTCGTGCTGCCCTCGAAGATCGCCGAGGACGGCGACCGCGATGGGCTTCCCAACGTGCTGATGGAGGCCGCCAGCCAGAAGCTGCCGATCCTCAGCACCGACCTCTCGGCGATCCCCGAATTCGTCACCGACGGCGTCCACGGCACCCTGGTTGCGCCCGGCGACACCAGGGCGCTGGCCGACGCCATCATGGCGCTCGCCGCCGACCCGGCCGGGCGCGCCGCGATGGCCGATTCCGCCTACCGGCGCCTGACTACCAGCTTCGGCATCGAGACCGGGATCGCGACGGTGGATACGCGGCTGCGGGCCGCCCTCGCCCAGGCATGACCGAGCGCCCCCGCCCCGCCTTGCCGCGTATCGCCTTCCATGCCCCGATGAAGGCCCCGGATCACCCCAACCCCTCCGGCGACCGCCAGATCGCCCGGCTGACCCTCCGGGCCCTGGCCGGCGCCGGCTATGACGCGACCTGCGTCTCGCCGCTGCGCACCCTCGACCTGGCGGGCGACCCGGCGGCGCAGGCCCGGCTCCGGCACGACGCCGAGGCCGAGGCGGCCCGGCTGATCGATGACCTGGCGCCCGACCCTCCGGCGCTCTGGTTCACCTATCACTGCCATTACAAGGCCCCCGACCTGATCGGCCCCGCCGTCGCCGATGCCCTCGCCATCCCCTACGTGATCTCCGAGGCTTCGGTTTCGCCGAAGCGCCGCGACGGCCCGTGGGCCGAGTTCGCCACCGCCTCCGACGCCGCCATCGCCCGCGCCGACCGGCTGTTCTGGACCACGGCGCGCGACCGCCCGGCGCTGGAGGCGGCGGGTCATGGCGCGAAGATGATCCACCTTGCCGCCTTTCTCGACCCCGGCCCGGTGGTGGCACCCCGCCCCTCGGGCGCGCCTCTGCACCTGCTGACCGTCGCCATGATGCGCCCCGGCGACAAGCTCGAGAGCTACCGCCGCCTCGCCGCCGCACTGGCCCATCTGCCGGGCGACTGGCGCCTGACCGTGATCGGCCACGGCACTGCGCGCGAAGCGGTGCACGCCCTGCTCGCTCCCTTCGCCGAGCGGCTGGCATACATCGACGATATCGACGACCCTGACCTGGTGCGGCCGCATTACGAAGCCGCCGATCTGATGGTCTGGCCCGGCGTCAACGAGGGCGTCGGCATGGTCTGGCTCGAGGCCCGGGCCGCCGGTCTGCCGGTGCTGGCCGAGGATGGCCCCGCCGCCCGCGCCCTGATCGGTGGCAGGCTGCCCCCCCCGGACGACCCGCGCGCCTTCGCCGAAGCGATCACCGCCGCCGCCGCCGGCCGCCCGGCCCTCGCCCGCGCCGCCCGCGCCCATGTCGAGGCCCATCACAGCCTCGCCGCCGCCGCCGCGACCCTGAAGTCCAGCCTCGCGGAGTTGCTGCCATGACCCGCATCGCGCTGCTGCGCCACTTCCCGACGAGCTGGAACCTGGAGCACCGCCTGCAAGGCCAGACCGACATCCCCCTGACCGACGAGGCCCGGCAGGAACTGCACCGCCTCGCCCTCCCGGCGCCGTGGGACACCGCCCGGATCATCGCCTCGCCGCTCAAGCGCGCCGACGAGACCGCCCGCATCCTGGCGCGCGGGCGCCCGGTCGCCAACGAGCCCCGGCTGGTCGAAATCAGCTACGGCGAATGGGAAGGCCAGCACGGCGCCTACCTGCTGGCCGACCCGGAGTCCGGCTATGTGAACGTCGAGGACGGTGGCTGGCACCGTCGCCCACCCGGTGGCGAAAGCCATTGGGACGGTTGGCAAAGGGTGCAGCCGGCGCTGGCCGGGATCGCCGCCGCGACGGTCACGGGGGCCGCGCCGGCGCTGCTGATCACCCACCGCGCCCTGATGCGGGTGATCCTGGCCCGCGCCTGGGGCTGGAACTACGACAGCAAGGAGCCGTTCCGGATCAAGCGCGGGCGGCTCTACCCGCTCACCCTGCTGGCCGACGGCACCCCGACCGAACCCGAGGAACCGGCCCGGCTGGAGCCCATCCCGTGAGCCGGGTCGCCTTCCTCTGCTGCCACCTTACCGGCACCGGCCACCTGGTGCGCACCCTGGCGCTGGCCCGGGCAACCGCTGCGATGGGGGCGGCGGCCGGGGGCGAGGTCCTGGTCATCGGCGGCGGCCGCCCGCTCGACCATATCGACCTGAAAGGCATCGAATTTGTGCAACTCCCCCCGGTCCAGGTGCCGGATTTCGACTTCTCGACCCTGCGCACCCCGGAGGGCGCGGTCGCCAGCGACGCCTATCTCGCCAAACGCCGCTCGGCGCTGGAACGGGCGCTGACGGAATTCCGCCCCGATGCCCTCGTCACCGAGCTGTTCCCCCTCGGCCGCCGCATCCTGGCGGCCGAGTTCGAGGCCGCCATCGCCGCCAGCCTTGCGGCCAACCCGGAGGCCGCGATCATTGCCTCGGTGCGCGACATCCCCGAGCCGCCTTCCAGCCCTGGGCGCCTGGAACAGGCCGCCGGGCGCCTGCGCCGCCTCTACCACGCGCTGCTGGTGCACGGCGACGCCGAATTCCTGCCGCTCGCCGCCACCTGGAAGCTGCCGGCGGACCTGGCGCCGATGATCCACCACACCGGCTACCTCGCCGGCGACCCGCCGCCGCCCTGCGACGCGCCGGGCGACACGGTCCTGGTCGCCGTCGGCGGCGGTGTGCTGGGGCGCCGCCTGCTGGCGCTGGCGGCACGGGCCGCCGCCCTCTCGCCCCGCCCCTGGCGCCTGCTGACCGGCGGCCCGGACGCCGCCGATCTCGCCCGCGACCTCGGTGAACGCCACCACCGCGCCAACCTGACCGCCACCAACTTGACCGTCGAGCCCCCCCGACCCGACTACCAGGCGCTGCTGGCCTGCGCCGCCTGCTCGATCAGCCTGGCCGGTTACAACACGGTGCTCGATCTGGCGGGCTGCGCCACCCCCGCCATCGTCGTCCCCTTCGACGAGCACGGTGAGGTCGAGCAGGTGATCCGGGCCGAACGCCTGGCCCGGCTCGACGGCTTCACCGTGCTGCGCATCGACGATCTGACCCCTTCAATACTGGCCCATGCCGCCGAGACCGCCGCCACCGGTCCGCGCCGCGCGCCCCTGGCGCTGGCCCGCGACGGCGCCGCCCGCGCCGCCGCGAAGATCCTGGAGCTCGCCGCCAAATGACTTACAAAACATGACCGAAAAGAAACACATCCACGATGTCGGGGGCCTGAACGCGCGGCTCCAGGCGATCACCCGCCGCGCCCGGATCGATATGCGCTACCTCCACGACGACCGCAGCCGCGAGCACATCGTCGCGGCGACCCTTGAATGCACCCGCATCCTCGATGTCGGCGCCGGCATGCGCGACCACCTGGGGGCGCTCGGAGACCGGGTCGAGACCCTCGACCTCAACGATTTCGGCGATTACCCGGACATCCTCGGCGATGTCTGCTCGCCGTTCCCGGACTGGATGGAGGCGCGCTACGACGCGGTGATCGCGCTGGCGATCCTCGAACATGTCTACGACCCCGCCGCCGCGGTGGCGAATTTCCGCCGGGCGCTGAAACCGGGTGGCAAGCTCTTCCTCTACGTCCCCTGGATTTGGCGCTACCACGCGCCGCGCGACCTGATGTTCCAGGATTACCAACGCCTCAGCCGCGACGGCATGGCCTACCTGCTGCGCGAATACGAGGCCGTCACGCTCTACCCGCTGCGCGGCAAATACTCCGCCATCCTCAACCTGCTGAAGTTCTGGAAAGCCTCGGCCGAGCGCCGCTTCGGCGCCCGCCTCAACCGCCTCGTCGACGCCCGCGCCAGCGACTGGCGCAACACCATCCAGACTTCGGGCTTCTTCGCCGAGGCGGTGAAGCCGAAGACCGGAGAGACCGCCTGATACCAAGGATCACCGATAATGACCCATAGAGACGGCTTGCCAAGGTTTTCGGCCAGGAGCGCACGCTGCGGCGATGCGGGACATCGCAAAGCGGGCGCGACGAAGTCCGAAAGCCTTGGCAAGCCG
>JACZTQ010000422.1 GCA_022573605.1 Pseudomonadota bacterium
CCGGCGGCGGCGGCGCTCGACGCGGCGGCCGGCGGCGCGCTGGGCCGCGCCGTCGCCGACCCCGAGTTCAAGGCCAAGGCGGGCACGGTGCGCGCCCTGCGCTACCCGGCCGGGGTTGTGGCCAAGACCGTGATCCTGGCCTGCCTGGGCGCCGGGCCGGACCGCGCCGCCGCCCGCAAGACCGGCGGCGCCATCGCCAAGGCGATGGGCAAGGGCGGCGTGACCCTCTGCACCAGCGATGCCGCCGCCGACAAGCTGGTCGCCGAACTGGTCTGGGCGCTGGCGCTCCGGCTCTACGATTTCCGCGACTACAAGACGGCGGACGACGAGAACGGCGATAATGACGGCGATTCGGGCGGCGATTCGGGCGGCGCGCGCACGATCACGGTGCTGACCCGACGGCCGGCGGCGCTGCGCAAGCTCTCGGCCCCGTTTGCGGCGCTGGCCGAGGGCATCTTCTTCACCCGCGACCTGGTCAACGAGCCCGCCAACCGGCTGACCACCGACGAATTCGCCGCCCGGCTGACGGCGCTGACGGCGCTCGGCATCGAGGTCGAGGTGCTGGGCGAGGAGGCGCTCGCAAAACTCGGCGCCCGGGCGCTGCTGGCGGTCGGGCAGGGCTCGCCCAGCGAGTCCAGGATCGTGGTGATGAAGTGGCTGGGTGGCGCCAAGCGCGATGCGCCGCTGGCGCTGGTCGGCAAGGGGGTGGTGTTCGACACCGGCGGCATCTCGATCAAGGGCGCCGGCGGCATGGAAGAGATGACCATGGACATGGGCGGCGCCGGGGTCGTCGCCGGGGTCATGCGCACCCTGGCGCTGCGCCAGGCCAAGGCCAACGTGATCGGCGTCGTCGGGCTGGTCGAGAACATGCCCGACGGCCTGGCCCAGCGCCCCGGCGACATCGTGAAATCGATGAAGGGCGACACCATCGAGGTGATCAACACCGACGCCGAGGGGCGCATGGTGCTGTGCGACGCGCTTTGGTACGCGCAACAGACCTTCAAGCCGCGGGCGGTGATCGATCTGGCGACCCTGACCGGCGCCATCGTCGTCGCGCTGGGCCATCACCGGGCGGGGTATTTCGCCAACGACGACAAACTGGCCGACGAGTTCGGCGCGGCGGCGGCGGCGGTCGGCGACGAGGCCTGGCGGATGCCGCTGGGCAAGCCCTACGCCAAGCAGTTGAAATCGCGGCTGGCGGACCTGAAGAACACCGGCGGCCGGGCGGCGGGCGCGATCACCGCGGCCGAGTTCCTGCACCGCTTCATCGAGGATGGCATGCCCTGGATCCATCTCGACATCGCCGGCGTGACGCTGGCCAGCTCCGGCACCGAGCTGGCGCCGAAAGGGGCGACCGGCTGGGGCGTCGCCGCGCTCGACGAGCTGATCCGGACCACGCTGGAGGGGTGACGCCCCCCCACCCACGTCATGCCCCGGCTTGACCGGGGCGGGTAGGGTGCGTGCTTGCACGCACCACCGGGACGCGCCACCGTCGATGGTGCGTGCAAGCACGCACCCTACAAATTGCCGGGTCGAGCCCGGCAATGACCGGGTGCCGAGTGTGTCACGCTTTGCGCAACCTGGAATCGGCCACGGGAGGGTTCGATGGGGGAGGTCCGTTTCTACCACCTGACCGAGCGGCCGCTGGAGCAGGTCCTGCCGGTGATGCTGGCGCGCAGCCTCGAGCGCGGCTGGCGGGTGCTGGTGCGCGGAACCGATCCGGCCCGGATCGAGACCCTGTCGGCGCGTCTCTGGAGCCACGGCGACGCCAGCTTCCTGCCGCACGGGACGCAGGCCGACGGTCAGCCTGAGCGCCAGCCGGTCTGGCTGTGTTGCGATACCGAAAACCCCAACGATGCCAACACCCTGTTCCTGATCGACAACGCCGAGGCGGAGCTGGAGGAACTCGCCGCCATGGCGATGGTGGCGGTGCTGTTCGACGGCCTCGACGAGGCGGCGGTGGCCCGCGCCCGCGAGCAATGGCGCCTGGTCTCGGAGGCTGGTCTGAAGGCGGTCTACTGGGCCCAGGACGAGGGCGGGGCCTGGGTCAAGAAGCACGAGACGGGGTAATCGAGCGGCACCGTCGCACCCCCCCTCCCCATCCCTCCCCCCAGCGGGGGAGGGGGCCGACTGTGACGCCCTCGCAC
>JACZTQ010000100.1 GCA_022573605.1 Pseudomonadota bacterium
TGAGTCATCACCACTATGTTGCTTGTCTCCGGTTGCTCGTCTCCGCTTGTTTCTCTCCGGTTGTTATCTGCGCTATGTTCGTTCAAAGAAAATGTTGTGTTTCTCTCTCGTCTTATTGATCCCGCAGCAAGCCGTGGGTCGCCCTTGTTCGAAACACCGACCTACCTCACTTCGGGACTGTTCAATAGACCCTTCATTGGATATTATACGAATCTTTGAGCGCTTGAGACTCCTAAAACTCTAAGGCGTCGCAAAAAGCTCGAACCAGTAATATTAATTGGGGCGGAGTTTCAGTCGCGCCGCAAAAGCGCCGTCGAGACCGAATATATTGGGGTATGTTTTCAAGAATCCGCGCTCGGAAACAATGCGCTTGTCCCAGAATTTCTTGGCTGACTCCAGCTGGAACTCTTTGTGTCTCAACAGGAATTCCTCGACCACCTGATCGTTTTCCTCGCGAATTATCGAACAGGTGGAGTAAACCAGAATCCCGCCCGGGCTGACCAGAGACGCGGCGTGATCGAGAATACGCGGTTTGACGGTGCCGGCAACGACGCTATCGATGTATCGGGGTCGCAGGTGCTGGTTCGCAACGTTCAAATCACCGGCGCTGCCGATAAGGCGCTGAGTATTGGTGAAAGGAGCAGCCTGGAGGCGATCAGGGTAAGCATCCATTCGTCTGGGATTGGAGTCGCGATCAAGGATGGTTCCATCTTCAAGGGACAAAATATAGACATCCAGGCTACGCCGCTGGGATTTGCCGTTTTCCGGAAGAAAAGCGAATTTCCGGGAGCGTACGCAAACGTTTGGCGGTATAACCTGGGCGCCGTTGAAGAGCCCTATTGGCTCGAGGAAGGGTCGACCCTGGTCCTCAATGGCACTTCCGTTACCCCTAACAAACAAAAGGTCGGAGAACAACTCTACTCCGGGAACAAACCATAACTGGGTTCCTCAAGACCGGAATCTTCCGGGAAGACAACAAAACGTCATGAACGCATTGAATATGAGATACGAGCGTAAATTTGTTTTTGGCGATTTATCGCCGTCCGAGGCTGACATCATGATCAAAATGCTGCCGCGGGGTTTTAGGACGGCATACCCGGACAGAATCGTGAACAACCTGTATTTCGATACGATAGGATTTTCCCTTTACCAAGAGAACCTGGCGGGCGTTTTTGCCGAAATCGATCGCCTGCCGCGAAAGGAGATTGCCCGGCGCATTCTCACCGGCACGTCGTCGCCGTTGTTGCCTCTGTTGGATCAGGTGGCCAACGTCGAGGTGGTTGTCTTTGCCGGTCAGGTCCAAGGGGCCGATGCGGAAACGCTGCAGACGGTCGTCGAACGTCCCCCGGCGACATTGATAACAGGTGTTTCGAATCTCACTCAGGCACTTTCGGCCGGCGCCCGCGACAGCGCGGCTTCGCCGCTGATCGGCGTGGTGCTGTTGACCGATGGCCGCGACAACAGCGACCGCGATGCGGTCCTCATCGCCTCGCGGCTCGGTCAGGCTCAGACGCCCGTGTTCCCGGTCATCTTCGGTTCCAAGTTTCAGCCGAAAGATCTTGCCATCGCCGACCTCGACTATTTGCTCCGAGTCTTCAAAGACGATAGGGCGCCGCTGAAGGCGACGTTGAATACGTCGGGCTTTGAAGGAGAAGAAATCAAAGTCGTTCTGGAGCGCGTGGGCCGGGAACCGGTCACGAAGACGGTGACCCCCGATTCGAGTACCGTGCAGCTCGAGTTTCAGCTCGAAACGGATGAAGTCGGCCGCCACGAATACACGCTCCGTATCGGCGCTCGTCCCGGCGAGACCCGTGAGGACAACAACGCAAAAACATTTGCCATAACCGTCACCGACGATACCGTCCGCGTGTTGCTGCTGGAGGGCGAAGCCCGCTGGGAATTTCGGTTCATCGACAATGCGCTCGAGCGCGACGAGCACGTGGAGGTGAAGCGTGTGGTCTTTCGTCAGCCGCATCTCGGTTTGCTGCAAGATACGTCCTTCCCGCGGCGACTCCAGCTTCCCGCGAGCGCATCAGCGCCGTCGCCTTGGTGCCGGGCGCGATCACCGCGTCCGAGGTCACGTCGCCGGCGCGGCCCAGATCCTCCAGCAGGGCGGCGCGGATGGCGGGTTCCAGCAGCAGGCGAGGCAGGGGCGGCAGCGTCATGGCGCGGTCTCCTCGGCTTCGGCGCGGATCGCCAGCGCCTGGTCGAGCGTGATCAGGGTCGGGCGGGCCTGGGCGGGGTCGGTCTCAGGGTAGTCGGCGCGGGCATGGCCGCCCCGGCTCTCGGTGCGGCGGAGTGCGGCGGCGGCGACCAGGGTGGCGGTTGTCAGCATGTTGAGGAAGGCGCGGCTGGCGCCTTCGCACTCGCGCTCGATCCGGGCGATGGTGCGCAGCGCACGGGTCAGTCCGGCCCCATCGCGCTCGACCCCGACATCGGCGGTCATGATCCGGCGCAGTTCGCCCAGCGCCGCCTCGGGCAGGGTGTCGGTCTCGGGTTCGGGTCCGGGTTCGGGTCCGGGTTCGGGCCCGGGTTCGGGGGTAAGCAGGGCGCCGGCCGGCTGGACGGTTGCGCCAGGCGCCGTTTCGGTGATCGCGGTGGCGATCCGGGCGCCGAAGACCAGCGCCTCCAGCAGCGAGTTCGAGGCCAGCCGGTTGGCGCCGTGCAGCCCGGTGCAGGCGACCTCGCCGACCGCCCAGAGACCGTCGAGCGAGGTCCGGCCGGCCGCGTCGGTGCGCACCCCGCCCATGTGGTAGTGCTGGATCGGGGCCACCGGGATCGGCTCGACCGCCGGGTCGATGCCGGCCTCGCGGCAATAGCCGGCGACGGTGGGGAACTGCTCGGCCAGGCGCGCCCCCAGCGCCGCGCGGGTATCGAGGAAGACCCGGTGCCCGGCATTGATGTGGTGGTGGACGGCGCGGGCCACCACGTCGCGC
Organism: Pseudomonadota bacterium; assembly: GCA_022573605.1. Taxonomy (GTDB): domain Bacteria; phylum Pseudomonadota; class Alphaproteobacteria; order Rhodobacterales; family Rhodobacteraceae; genus Thermohalobaculum. Next base: position 2,937 of record JACZTQ010000100.1, read on the forward strand.
GGGGCCAGCTCGGCGTCGGGGTGGATGGCGGGCATGAACCGCGCCCCGGTCTCGTCGATCAGCACCGCGCCCTCGCCGCGCAGGGCCTCCGAGGCGAGCGGCGCCGGGTCGCGATCGACGGCGATGCCGGTGGGGTGGAACTGGACGAATTCCGGGTCGGCGATCATCGCCCCGGCGCGGGCCGCCATGCCGAGGCCCTGGCCGCGCACGCGGGAGGGGTTCGAGGTGATCCGGTAGAGCCCGCCGATGCCCCCGGTGGCCAGCACCACCTGGGGCGCCCGGAACAGCATCGGCGCCGCCCAGGGGTCGCAGGCGCTGCGCGCGAAGACCCCGGCGACGCGGCCCCCGGCGAGCGCCAGGTCGTCGGCCTCGATGCCCTCGATGACGCGGATCGAGGGCGTGGCGCGCACCGCGCCGATCAGCGCCTGCATGATCGCCCGCCCGGCGGCGTCGCCCTTGACCCGCACCACCCGGTGGGCGGAATGCGCCGCCTCGCGCGATTGCAGGAACCGCCCGGCGGCGTCGCGGTCGAAGGGGGTGCCGAGCCCGGCCAGGTCCTCGATCCGCTTCGCCGCCTCCTCGGCCACCGACAGCGCGACCGCCGGATCGACGGTGCCGGCGCCCGCCGCGACGGTGTCGCGGGCATGGGCGGCGGGGCTGTCGTCGTCGCCGAGGGCGGCGGCGATCCCGCCCTGGGCCCAGGCGCTGGAGGCGCCCTCGCCCAGCGCCATCGGCGAGAGCACGGTGACCGGGTGCGGCGCCATCCTGAGCGCGGTGTACAGCCCGGCGAGGCCAGCGCCGACGATCAGCGCGCCATCGACGTCGAACAGGGTGTCGTGAGGGAGGGTCATCGGTTCCTCGCTCGAAGCCGGTGAATGGCTGAGTTTCACTTACGCGACCCCGCCGTTTTTTTGCCCGTGACAAAATCCGCTGGTGCGGATTTTCGGCTCCGCCCCCCACCCCTCCTCCCCGCCCAACCACCGATGGTACCAAGGCATGATCGGTGGTTGGGCGGGGAGGAGGGGTGGGGGGCGGAGCCGTCAGGGCAAAAACACAACCTCAGTGCTTGCGCTCTTTCAGCGCCATCATCGCCTCGATGGCGGCGCGGGCGGGCTCGAGATACTCCTCGCTCACCGTCACCTCCTCGGTCATGGAGTGCAGCGACCAGAGGATGTTCTCCAGGGTGATCCGCTTCATGTGCGGGCAGATGTTGCAGGGGCGGATGAACTCGGTCTCGGGCAACTCGGCGGCAACGTTGTCGGACATCGAGCATTCGGTGACCATCACCACCTTCTCGGGCTTGTTCTCGCGCACCCAGCCGATCATGCCCGAGGTCGAGCCGGAGAAATCGGCCTCCGCGATCACCTCGGGCGGGCATTCCGGGTGGGCGATGATGACGATACCCGGATTGTCCTCGCGGTAGGCGCGCAGTTCCTCCGGCGTGAAGCGCTCGTGCACCATGCAGGTGCCCTCCCACCAGACGATGCGCTTGGTGCTCTGGGCCGCGATGTTGCGGGCCAGGAAACCGTCGGGGGTCATGATCACGGTGTCGCCCGGCATCGCCTCGACCACCTCGAGCGCGTTGGCCGAGGTGAAGCAGATGTCGGAGGCGGCCTTCACCTCGGCCGTGGTGTTGACGTAGGAGACCACCTTGGCGCCGGGGTTTTGGGCCCGCATCCGGGCCACGTCGGCGGCGGTGATCGAGGAGGCCAGCGAGCAGCCCGCGCGGGCGTCCGGGATCAGCACGGTCTTGGACGGGTTCAGGATCTTCGAGGTCTCGGCCATGAAATGCACGCCGCACTGGACGATGACCCGGTTCGGCGCCCGGGCCGCCTCGATGGCGAGTTGCAGGCTGTCGCCTGCGACGTCGGCGACGCCGTGGAAGATCTCCGGGGTCATGTAGTTGTGCGCCAGGATCACCGCGTCGCGCTCGGCCTTGAGCGCTTCGATGGCGCGGATATAGGGGGCGTAACCGGCCCAGTCGACTTCCGGGATCACCCGGCTGACCCGGGCATAGCGCCCGGCGGTTTCGCGCGCCGCCGCCGGCGAGGGCGCCAGATCGTAGCTGCGCTCCATCTCCGCGCGGGCCTCGGCGAGGGGGGTGGTGGCGTTGATCAGCATGGGCCGGGCCCTCCGTCCATTATGCTCATAGTGAGCATATATAGTGTCCGAAAAAACGCGCACAATGGCGCGCTGGCGTTTCCGGATCGGGCTTGATGATTGGCGCGCGCCCGCCCGCGTGTCAACCCCGGAAGATTCGCGGACCTACCCCGGTTGGAAAACCCGCCGGAACGACGCCCGGAAGGCCGGCTTGATCGGACGATCCGTAGCGATCCTCGGTATTAGTCGATCGCGCCGAGATCGGATAGTTCCGCTATTTCCGAGGCCTCCAATCCGAGCAGGCCGGACAGAACCTCATGCGTGTGCTCTCCCAAAAGAGGCGGTGCATGGCGGTAGGTGACCGGCGTCTCCGACATCCTTATCGGGCTGGCCAGCAGGCGTGCGGTGGTTCCGCCATTTGCCGAATGCCTCATTTCGTGAACCATTTCACGGGCGATGACCTGTGGATCGTTGAACACCTGCTCGAGATTGTTGATCGGGCCGCAGCCGATGCTCCGGGCCTCGAGCTCCTTCAGCCAGAAAGCCGAAGGACGCGCGGCGACGATCGGGTCGAGGCGCTCGGCGAGTTTCTCACGGTTTCGCACCCGCATTTCGTTGGTCTTGAACCGTGGATCCGTCACCAGTTCATCGCATTCGGCAATGGCGCAAAAGCGCCTGAACTGTTCGTCGTTGCCGACCACGATGACGATCTCGCCGTCGGCGGTTTTGAACGGCCGGTATGGCACGATATTCGGATGATCGTTGCCGAGACGGCCGAGATTGTCCGCGTAGAGGTAATTCATCCCGACATTGCCGAGCCAGGCGACATGGGTATCGAGCATTCCAATGTCGATGTAATTCCCCACACCGGTAACCTTTGCCCGGTAGACCGCCGCGTTGATCGCGACCGCCGCATACATTCCCGTCATCAGATCGGCAATCGGCACACCGACCTTTTGCGGGCTCCCGCCGGGCTCGCCGGTCAGACTCATGATGCCGCCCATACCCTGGATCAGGAAATCGTAACCCGGCCGGTTCGCATAAGGTCCGGTCTGGCCAAACCCCGTGATGGAGCAATAAACCAGCCCGGGATTGTCGCCTTTCACATCGTCATACGACAGGCCATATTTCTTCAGCGCGCCGGTCTTGAAGTTTTCCACCACAACATCCGACATCGCCATCAAACGCCGAATCAGTTTCTGGCCGGCGGGTTTGGTCAGATCGACCACGACCGATTTCTTGTTCCGGTTCGCCGACAGAAAATAGGCGCTTTCAGAGGTGGGCGCGCCCTGTTCGTCGAGCAGGAACGGAGGCGCGAACTTGCGGGTGTCGTCGCCATTCCCGGGGCGCTCGATCTTGATCACCTCGGCGCCAAGGTCACCGAGCATCTGGGTGCAGAAAGGGCCGGCCAGAATCCTGGTCAGGTCCAGAACCCTGACGCCGTGCAGAGGGCCGGTTAGATCGGTCATCGTGGGCCTGAATTTGAGGGGTTATCGGACATGCGCGGGCAAGTTAGCTTTGATAATGCAGGACAGCAAGTCCGAGTTGGACCGCTCCGGGCTTCCCCGGTCGAGCCGGATATTCCGGCCCCGAAAGCCGCGCCCGATCATCTCTCACACCCGCCCAGAGCAATTTCCGGCCAAAGGAGTTCATTCGGCGGCTCGCGAATCGCGCAAGACAAAGAAACAGAGCCTCCGGCCCGAGACCATCGGACCGGATAAGGCTCTATGGCCTTTTCCGGCCCGCGCCGCGCCCTCCCAGCAGCCGGCCCAGCACCAGCGGCGTGAACAGCATCGGCAACTGGTAGCAGGCGACATAGAGCCCGAACAGCGGGTCCGGCGGCAGCGCCGCCAGATAGAGCGCGACGTTGCGGTTGCCCCACATCAGCCCGGCCGCCCCGGCCGGTCCCGGGTTGGCCCTCCGAACCCCCAGCGCCACCACCACCTGCGCGCCCCAGTTCGCCGCCAGCACCAGCGCGCAGGTGCCCAGCGCGAACCACGGCAGGGTGCGCACCACGCCCCAGAAGCCGTCGAACATCGGGATCACCAGCAACAGCACCACCAAGGTGGCGAGCCCGTCGAAAGCGCCGCCGTGGCGCGCGATCCGGTCCGCCCCGATCAGGCGCCGCAGCGCCAGCGCCGCCGCCACGCCGGCCGCGATCATCGCCGCCACCCGCAGCGCCAGGTCGAAGGCGTCGAGCGGCGCCGCCGCGCCCAGCAGCATCTTGGTCACCACCGGCCCGATGAAGGGGGTGGCGAGGCTGGCCACCACGGTCAGTTCCAAGGCGAAGGCGGCGTCCAGCCCGAGCAGCAGGCAGAGCGCCGGGGCCGAGGCGATCGGCGGCGCCGCGAAGGTGTAGACCAGCGCCGCCACATGCGCCTCCGGCAGCCCGGCGGCGACGGCCCCGGCCCAGACCGCCGCCGGAGTGACCACCAGCAGCGCCACCGACCAGGCCATCAGCTTTGCCAGGCGGCGCGGCCGGCTGGCGCGGCGCGCCAGGGCGCCGAGATCGAGCCGGATCATCGACACGCAGAGGATCAGCGCCACCAGCAACGGCAGGTATGGCCGCAGGAAGGAACTGAGCCCCGGCAGCAGGGTCGCCAGCAGCACCCCCACCGCCAGCACCCAGCGCGCCCGCGCCCCGAGCCAGGTGAGCCCGCTCAGCACGGCCGGTCAGCCCCGCCCGGGGCGGAGTTTCGCCGACGTTCCGCTGTCTGCTGTGGTCATCGATGATCTCCCGGCCGCCTGTTGCCGATCGACGCTCGACCGGCGTCCCCCGCTTGTCAAGCGCCGCCCCGGCCGGCGGAGTTCCCGGTTCGCCGGGGATATTGGGGGATATTGATCGACGCCGGTCTCGACGCGGGCGCCCCGGTCGCGATAGACCTTGCCCGCCAGCCCTTCGCCGGGCGGGTCACGCTGGAACCCGCCTTCGATCCGACTGGTGCGCGGATGCGCAGGAGCAATTTCTAGCCAAATGAATTCATTTGGCGACTCGGAAATTGCGAAAAACAAAGGAAGAGAGTATCCGGCCTGATGCATTCAGGGCGGAAAACGCTCTCGGCCAAAGGAACCCGACCATGAGCCACGTCTTTCCCCGCCACACCAAGTCCGCGCTGCCGACCATCGCCGGCGGCGACGGGCCCTACCTGATCGACACCGCCGGCAAGCGCTATCTCGATGCCTGCTGCGGTGCGGCGGTCTCCTGCCTCGGCCATTCGGCCACCGAGGTCACCGACGCCGTCAAGGCGCAGCTCGACCGCATCCCCTACGCCCATACCAGCTTCTTCACCTCCGAGCCCGCCGAGCAACTGGCCGACATGCTGATCGCCCGCGCCCCGGAAGGGATCGAGCGGGTCTATTTCCTCTCCGGCGGCTCGGAAGCGATCGAGGCGGCGATCAAGCTGTCGCGGCAATATTTCACCGAGCGCGGCGAGACCTCGCGGCGCCATGTCATCGCCCGCTGGCAGAGCTACCACGGCAACACCCTGGGGGCGCTGTCGGCCGGCGGCAATCGCTGGCGCCGGGCCCAGTTCGAGCCCCTGCTGGTCGGCGCCATGCACCATATCGAGCCGTGCCACTACTGGCGCTGGGGCGAGGCGGGCGAGAGCCCGGAGCAATACGGACTGCGCGTCGCCAACCTGCTCGACGCGAAGATCCGCGAGCTCGGGCCGGAGACGGTGTCCGCCTTCATCGCCGAGCCGGTGGTCGGCGCCACCATGGGCGCGGTGGCCGCCGCGCCGGGCTATTTCAAGCGCATCCGCGAGATCTGCGACCGGCACGGGGTGCTGCTGATCCTCGACGAGGTGATGTGCGGCATGGGCCGCACCGGGCATATGTTCGCCTGCGAGGCGGACGGCATTGCGCCGGATATCGTGTGCATCGCCAAGGGGCTGGGGGCCGGCATCCAGCCGATCGGGGCGATGCTGTGCTCGGGCGAGATCTACCGCACCATCGAGAGCGGCTCGGGCTTCTTCCAGCACGGCCACACCTATATCGGGCACCCCGCCGCCTGTGCCGCGGGGGTGGCGGTGTTGCGCCGGATCCCCGATCTGCTGCCCAATGTGGTCGCCATGGGCGCGCGTCTGCAAGCGGCGCTGGACGCCGCGCTCGGCCAGCACCCCCATGTCGGCGACGTGCGCGGGCGCGGCCTGTTCCGCGGCGTCGAGATCGTCGCCGACAAGGAGACCAAGGAACCCTTCGATCCGGCGCTGGGGGTGGCGGCGAAGCTGAAGCAGGCGTGTTTCGCCGACGGGCTGATGGTCTACCCGACCGGCGGCACGGTGGACGGGCGGCTCGGCGACCACGCGCTGATCGCGCCGCCCTTCATCATCGGGGACGCCCATGTCGAGGAGATCGTCACCAAGTTCGCCGCCGCGCTCGACCGGACGCTAAAGGAGGCCAGGGCCGCGTGACGGTGTTGTAACGGCTGTGGTGGATGGGCCAGCTCCGCACCCCCTCCCCAGCCCTCCCCCCGGAGGGGGAGAGGGCGCGCGCAATGCTTTGGAGCGGGCGCGGTGTTTTGCTCCGCGGCGTGGGGGTCGACGTATCGAGACCCGCCGCCAGCAGTTGCCCGCCGCCTGGGCAATCAGTCCCTCCCTCCCCCTTCCGGGGGGAGGGTTGGGGAGGGGGTAGCGACGCTGCCCCTTGTCACACCGCCAGGCTGTGGCGCGCCGGCTCGGTCTGGAAATAGGCGTCGAACTCGGCCGCGATCAGCCGGGTGCGGCTGCGCCAGCCCTCGGCGATGCGGAAGCCGCCTCGCCAGGGCTCCAGCGCGCCCTCCGGAGCCGCCGCCAGCAGCCGGGCCGCGGTCTCGCGCAGCGGTTCGGTGAAATCGCCGTAGCTTGCCGTCAGCCGGTCGAGGTCGAGCCGGAACTGGCA
>JACZTQ010000101.1 GCA_022573605.1 Pseudomonadota bacterium
GGCCTCTCGTAACTCGACATCGGACTCACCGTTGCCCGGAACCAGGACCGCCGGCTTGTCTACTTCCTTGAGGATGGTGATCACGTCATCGAGGCCGTGCCGCATGACGGCGAAGTCTCCGGCGCCGGTTTTCTTCGGTTTCTCAACCGTGATGGTGGGAGGCAGATGTGAACCCCGCTTCTCCAGGTACAGGTCCGCGTCCCACGAAGCGCCGATCGACGGTGTGAAGAGGGACGATATCTTCGCCGGGTCGACTGAGGGGCCGGGCTCCCGCTCCAACAAGTCGAGCTCCGTATAGCCGCCCTTGAGGACGAAGCCTGCGTCTGTCGCATCCGACGCCTCCACCTCGGCTGGCACGAATCGCGCCGACATAACTCGGTACTCCTTAACGGTGTGCGGCGCTATCGCGTCGTCCAGGGGAACGCCGACGACCTCGTTGATCAGGCTGCCCCAGTCGCCTGCGGCGTCGACCGCGGGTGTGGACGCTTCTCCGACGGGTCTTTCCCTTGCCGAAGTGACGGCCAAGATACCCGCCCGACGGACTTTGGTCGTTCGCGTCGCGAGGGTCCCGACGTGCCGATCGAGCCAGAGCGTACGATCCCGCACGTCCTCGACGACGCGAAAGTACGAGTTCTGGCTGTCCGTGATGTAAACCACGGCCCCCGCAAGCAGACCGACCGGAATCCGTGCTAGGTGCAAGCCCCGATCGACCGACGCGCCGGCGGCGGTGGGACCCAGCGCCGCGAGCCGGTCGCCTGGCTCAACGTGTACGATGGTGTATCCGGCCCGGAAATGCTGCCACACGGTCGGTCGCACCGTGACCTCCGTCTCGTCGTCGGCAAGGTTGTTGAAATACTCGTTCATGCCTTTGCGGAGGTCGCCGGGGATTGTGAACTTATCATCGAAGCCAAGAGTGACATGGTATCGTTCGCCCAGGCTGATCGTCTTGATCTGAGCCAGCCAAAGCTCGACCTTGGTCAGGTTGAGAAGAAGCGCATAGGCTTTGATCGACTTCTTGTGCTTGCCGAAATGGACGAAAAGATCGGTCACCGCCGTCGTTTCGAGGCCCTGCGCGATGGCGGCGACATGGTCGTCATGGGAGAGGATGAAGGCGAGTTTGTCGGCCCGGCGGGTGGGCAACTCGGATGGCAGGGCGCCGAGATTCTTGAGGACGCCGAAGAAGCGTTTCATCTGCTTGTCCAGGCTGACCTGCATAGGCGCATCGTCGCGCTTGCCGAAGCCGTAGAGCACGAGCCGGGTCTTCGCCGCTCGGGCGAGTGCTGTCCTTGCCCGGCCCGAAGGGGTTATCCAGTGCGCCTGCAGCAGCGGGTCGTCGAAGGTGACCAGTTCACGCAGGCGCGGCCAGGTCTCCTCGGTGCCGATCCAGCCATCGACGGTCAGCCCCGCTTCGGTCTGAAACAGCTTCAACGCCCGGCGCAGCGTGTCGTCGTAATCGGACCGGTCCTCGTCCCGGTCGAGATAGCCGAGCGCGAAGAGCCAGCTTCGCGCGGTTCTGATGCGTGATTGGGAGAACCCGACGTGCTCGTGGTCCGCGACAAGGTCGTCCTCGATGACCGGCGCGGCGATATCGCGTTCGTGCGCCGCGACCAGGTTTTCGAGAAATTCGGCCTCGCGTTCCACGGCCATGGCCGCCTCGCTTCGCTGTTGGATCGGTCGGAGCCGATACTATTCTATTTGATGATCCCTTTGGCGACAGTCATGAAGAGTTCCAGATAGCTGTGGCGGATCTCCTGGCCCATTTGGAATGCCGAGGCATGGGCTTCGACAAGGATCGGATCGATCGGTCCCTCGGAAAAGAACTGATCGCTGTCTCCGTCGGCGTCGAGGCGGGTATAGAGCCTCAGCGTGAGGGTGCCTTCCTTCACCGCCGCATCGAAGATCTTTCCCACATCGAGATCACCGGCAGACCCCTTTATCAGCGCGGAAATGTCCCCGGTGAAGGTGCGCACCTCGAGCTTGCTGAAATCCTCGAGGCCCTCTTTCAACTTGCCAAAGGCTTTGGTCAACGACATTGCCTACTCCTTTCCGCTGAATTGGATTTGCTGCATCCGGAAAAGCTACGCCTCCTGTGTGCAACCCGCAATCACATTCGTGCCATGGCGCCGGCGCGGGGAGCATGCGGTCACCGGCAAGGCTGTCCGGGGGGCTCAGAAATCCGTCGGCGCGCCGCCCTCGGCCTTGCGCCGGGCGACGAAGGCGTCGAGCTCCTCGAGGATGGCGGGGTCCAGCGGCGGGGCCTCGAACTCCTCCAGGATCGCCTTCCAGATCCGGTTGGCGCGCTCCGGCGTCTGCACCGCGCCGGCCTCCTCCCAGGCCTCGTAATTGCGCCAGTCGGACAGGAAGGGGGCGTAGAAGGCGGTCTCGTAGCGGTCCTGGGTGTGCTGGATGCCGAAGAAGTGGCGCGCGATGTTGCCCTCGGCGATGGCCTCGACGGCGATGTCGTCCTCGGTGACGCCGATCGGTTTGTTGTAGGCGATCATCTGTTGCAGGGTCTCGCAGTCCATCACGAACTTCTCGTAGCTGGCGCACAGCCCGCCCTCGAGCCAGCCCGCCGCATGGTAGACCACGTTGGCGTGGCCGGAGGTGCAGGCCCAGAGCGAAAAGGCGCTCTCCCAGGCCGCCTGGGCGTCGGGGCAGTTGGCGGCGCAGGCGTTGGAGGCGCGCATCGGCAGGTTGTAGCGCCGCGCCATCTGGCCCGACATCTGGGTCGCGCGCATGTATTCCGGGGTGCCGAAGGCGGGGGCGCCCGACTTCATGTCGACGTTCGAGGTGAACGAGCCCATCACCACCGGCGCGCCCGGGTTGACCTGCTGCAACAGCACGATGGCGGCCAGCGCCTCCGCCGTCTGCTGGGCGATGGCGCCGGCCAGGGTCACCGGGGCCATGGCGCCGGCCAGGGTGAAGGGGGTGACGATGACCACCTGGCCGCGCTTGGCCAGCCGCATGGCGCCGTCGAGCATCGGCGTGTCGTGGATCAGCGGCGAGGTCGAGTTGATGTTGGTGAACATCCGCGGCCTGGCGTCGAATTCCTCGTGGCTGAGGCCGCCGGCGATGCGCACCATCTCGATCGCGTCCTCGACCCGCTCGGCGCCGAGGCTGTAGGTGTGGACCACCTTGTCGGTCAGCACCAGCTTGTCGCGGACACAGTCGAGGTGGCGCACCGAGGGGTGGATATCGACCGGCTCGACCGGGTAGCCGCCGGCCATGTGGATGCAGTTGAAATACTGGGTCAGCTTGACCAGGTCGCGGAAGCTCTCGCGGGTGCCCGGGCGCCGCCCGCGGTCGAGGTCGGAGCAGTTCGGCGGGCTGGAGACGTTGGTGAAGACCTGGTGGCGGCCGCCGATGGTGACCTCGCGGGCCGGGTTGCGCGGGGTGATGGTGAAGCTGGAGGGGGCCTTGGCGACCCATTCGCGCACCAGGGCGCGGTCGAAGCGGACCCGGTTCGAGTCCGGGTCGACATCGGCGCCGGCCGCCTTCAGATGGGCCTTGGCCTCCTCGTGCAGGAAATCGATGCCGATCTCCTCGAGGATGCGCATGGCGCCGTCGTCGATCGCGGCGAGGCCCTCGGGCGAGAGCGGTTCGGTGGGGGCGTCGAGCAGCTCCGGGATCTGCCAGGCAAGCTGGCTGATCGCGCTACCGGTGTCGCGCCGCACGTTGCCGGCGCGCCCGCCGCCCCGTCTCCGCCGTCCCGTGGCGCTCATCGTTTCCCCGCTGTCTTCGGTTTCGTGACCGGGGAGAGCGTTATCCCCGGATCGGCGAGAGTCCAGCCGGTATGCGGCAGATGATGTCGTATTTCGGCCAGACTGCCGTTGGCCGGTCCAAATGCGCGCCGGAATTGCCCGATACAGGGTTTCGCCCGGTGCTCGGCCGGTGCTGTCAATCCCTGAAACACGCGTGATACGGTGGTTAAGATATTGATAACACAGGGATTTCTAAAAAAGGGTTTGATAACGGCAGCGTCGCTGACCCCTCCCCTGTCCCCTCCCCTTTCCGGGGAGGGGGACGCAGGGCCGGAGGGCAGGCTATTGCCCTGCCGTTGCCACGGGCGCGGCGCTGGTGCTGGCGTCCCCTCACCCTGAAAGGGGGAGGGACAGGGTGGGGGTCAGCGACGCTGCCGTTGGTGATCCGCCGGTGATCAGCCACATCGCCTGGCGACCGCGCCTCAGCGGCCCGCCCACTGCGCCAGCAGCGCCGGCAGGTGCTCGATCGAGGGCAGGATGTGGTCGGCCCAGGGCGCCAGGTCCTCGCGCGTTGCCGGGCCGGTCAGCACGCCCACCGCCAGCGCCGCGCCGGCGCTGCGGGCGACCTCGAGGTCGTGACGGCTGTCGCCGACCATGACCACGCTGGCCGGCGGGATACCCATCGCCTCGGCGAAGGCCAGCAGCATGCCGGGGCCCGGTTTCAGGCCGTGGCCGCTGTTATAGCCGGCGATGAAGTCAAAGGCGTCCTCCACACCGGCGGCGGCGAGCTGGACCCGCGCGCCCTGTTCCGAGTCATGGGTGGCGACGCCGAGCGCGTAGCCGCTGGCGCGCAGGTCGGCCAGCAGCCCCGGCAGGTCGGCGGCGGCGGGGAACAGCATGGTCGGGTCGGTCAGGACATCGAGCGCGGTCGCATCGAGGATGCGCTCGACCCCGGCCGCGCCCAGATCGGGCCGGAAGCCGGCCCAGATCCGGGCGATCTCGCTCGGCGCGCCGGCGACCACCGGCGAGCCCGGCACGAAGCGTCGCCGCTCCGGGTCATAGCCGGCCGCGCGCGCCATTCGCGCCCGGGTTTCGCGGTCGGGCGCCAGCAGGTCGAGGGTGGCCTCCGTCCACCGCCCCCAGGTGGCCTGGAAATCGAACAGGGTGCCGTCCTTGTCGAACAGGATGCCGCGAACCGGCGATTTGGGCCCGGATTTGAGCCTGCGGGGCTTAGCCATCGGACGGGGCGTCGAGGTCGATGAACAGCTCGGTATCGGTGTTCTCGACCCGGACCGCGAGGGTATCGCCCACGGCCAGCGGAACCGGATGCGGGAAGGGCCAGAAGGCCGGCCACCAGTTGCAGGCAAGCTCGGGCCGGTTCTCGTAGGTGGAGCCGTCCGGAAAGTCGTGGCGGACCCATTGCAGGATCCCGACAGCATAGCCATCGGCGGTGGCCTCAAATTCGACCGTGCGGCTGCCGTGGGACGGATCTTCCTCCGACAGCAGGTCGAATTCGGCCAGCGTCCGGGCGGCGCTGAGCGGCTGCTCGATCGGGACCGGGCCGGCAAGCGTGATCCCGGCTGAAGCGAACAGGTTGATGCCGCTGACGTCCAGCCCCTCGACCAGGGCCGGAACCCGGATCGAATCGAGCAGCCATTCGTCGCCGACCAGCATGCCGGTGGTGGCGAAGCGGTGCGGCAGGATCCGCGCCGCCGGCGTCAGCAGTTCGGCGCGGAACCGCTTGAACATCGAAGCCATCCTGGGCACCAGGAATTGCGGATTGACGAATTCGTGCAGCAACAGATCGGCGCGCCGGGGCAAGTGCTCGCCGACGCGCAGGTCCTGGTAGCGGCACTCATACAGCGTGATCCTGCCGGTCAGTCCGTTGTTCTCGATATTGGCCCGGGCGATGGCCGCCACGTGGGGATCGTTCTCGCAGGCGTAGACGTGGCTCGCCCCGGCCCGCGCCGCCAGCATGGCGAACAGCCCGCTGCCGGCGCCGGCCTCGACCACCAGCGTATCGGGGGTGACCAGCGCTTGCAGCGCCTGGCGATAGGCGGTGTTGCGGTGCCGGTCGTTGATCGCGCGGATATACCAGAGCGGATATTTGTCGCGGATGTAGACCTCGCTGACCCGGTCGAGCCGGGCCGATTGCGGCAGGGTGCGGCGCAGCAGCAGCGCGAAGTCCCGCGCTTCGCCGCCGGGAGCCTTCTCGCCGAGGGTTCCGAGCAACCGGATCAGGCCGGGCGCCGGGTCGTCCTGGCGCAGGATCGCTTCGGCAAAGGGCCGGAAACTTGGCGGCACCTGGTCCAGGTCAATTCGATCCGACAGCGGCATTCGGGCCTGATCCTCGTGAAATGTGGCGCCGTGCTCATACAGGCGGGGCTGATACGCGCTGGCACGCCGGACCACAAGTCCGCGGGGCGGAATCGAAGGTCTGCGCGCGACTCGCTGTCCTAGTTTGATGCAACCAAGACATAGTCGTTTCGTAAAGCAACTGAGCTTCGCAAATCGACCAAAGCAAACTCATTAATTTTCCGTTTACGGCGCTTGCGGCTTGAATCCTGCCACATTTTCGAGTTATTAAAATTGAAGCAGTCGATGACGGCGGGCCGTTGAATTTCTGGCGAGTGGGTGTGAGCTAAGGGGATCGCAGGATGGAAATGGAAACCGGCAAGCGGGTTTGGGGAACCCCGGTTCTCGAAAAGATCGAGATGGTGGACACGCGAACGATTGCCCCAGGTTGCGGTTCGCAAGGCCAGGGAATGAAGAATAACTTCGGCCCCGAGATGGGCGAGTGCGGACAGGGTTCCTGATCGGGATTTCTGGTTGAGGGCCGAGCGGATACGCATCACATAGGCCAAGAGTTCGCCCCGCATCTCTCGACCGGTTGGGCGGGATTGTCCGGAAGTATAGTTTGGCGGTTTCCCGCGGCGATCCTTGAGCGACACACACGGACGGACCATGGTCCTGGACCTCGATACCAAGCTGCGACAAGGCCAAAATCACGTAGCCACGTCCATCGGTGACGAAACCGCGGTGATGAGCATCAAGCGCGGCCGCTATTATGCGGTTGGCGCGGTCGCGGAACGGATTTGGCAGATGCTGGAAGCGCCGGTCAGTCCGCGCGAGATCGCCGAACGCCTGCGGGAAGAATACGACATCGCGCCGGAACAGTGCGAAAGCGAGGTTGGCGCATTCCTCGACGATCTGATCGAGGAGGGGCTGATCGAGGAGAGGCTGGTCGAGGAGCACCGGCCATGAAACTCGCCCGCCGTGCCGGCGCCTTTGTCCGCGCCCCCGCCGGGCGCAAGCGTCTCGCTCTGGAAGCGGCCTGGGAGCTGTTGCGCGCCCGTCTTCTGACCCTGCGTCCGGCGACGGTATATACGCCCGCGTTCGGCACTCTGGTCGAGACCGAACCGCCCGTCGACCCAGTGCCCGGCCCGGTTGCCGGCCGGGCCGAGGCCGAGGAGATCGGCCATGTCGTCGAGGTGGTCGGGCGCTGCCTGCCGTTTCGCGCGCTCTGCCTTCAGCAGGCGATTGCCGTGCGCCGCATGCTGACCCGGCGCGGCATCCCGGCGATGGTCTATCTGGGTGTCGCGCGCGACCGGGCCGATCGCGCCCGAACCGACCTGGGTCAGGCGGCGCACGCCTGGGTCGCCGTGGGCTCCCGGGTGGTCAGCGGGGATGGCGTGCTGGAGAAATACGCCATTGTGGCCCGGTTTGCCTGATGGCATGGGCGAGACCACCGCCAAGGCTCTGGGCGCAGAGGACTGGCCGCGCCCGCTGATCCTGTTGTGCGCGCTGCTGGCGGGCAACCCGGAGCTGGCGGCGGCCGCCGCATCGCGCATGACGGATGTGCAATGGGACGGGTTCACCGATCTGGCGATCGATCGCCACCGGGTCGCGCCGGCCATTTGCGAGGCGGTGCGGACGGGCGGCGTTGCGCTGCCCGGCCCGGTGTTCGAGGCGATCCGGACCGAGGCGCGGGCCAACGGGTTCGCGGCGCTGGCGCAGAAGAGCGAAAGCCTGCGTCTTGCCGGGATGCTGGAGGCGGTCGGGGTCCGGGCGATCTGGCTCAAGGGCTGGCCCCTGGCCGAGCAACTCTACGGTGCGCCGGGGCTGCGCCATTCCAACGATATCGACATTCTCGTCGCCGCCGGCGAGCGGCTTGCCGCCGCCCGGTGCCTGGCCGGGTCGGGCTATGTCCCGGCCGCGGAGCACCGGCTGCGCGGCCGGATTTTCGCCCGCCCGGTGGTCGAAGCGGAATGCAAGGACATGCAGTATGTCCACCCCGGCGCCGGCCTGGTGGTGGAATTGCACTGGCGGACCAGCCATTTCCGTGGCTGGCCCGAGTTCCGGGAGCTGGACGAGGCGCCGGTGGCGCTGCCCGGCCTGACCGGGCCGGCCCGCATCCTGGTGCCGGGGCCGCTGGGCCAGCTGGTCTATCTTTCCGGGCATTGCCAGCAGCATATGTTCGGCCGGCTGAAGTGGCTGCTGGACATCGCCCGGCTGGCCGGTTTGCGCGGCCCGGCGCGGCTTGCGGATGACCTTCGGCGGGCGGAGGCGGCCGGGGCCGGGCGCGCGGTGCGGCTCGCCCTGCATCTGGCGCACCGGGTGTTCGCCGCCGAGGTGCCCGGCGAGGCGCATGATCTGCCCCGGAACGAGGCGCGCTGGGCCGGGGCATTCCTGGCCGAGATCGCCGACCCGGGCGCGGCGCCCGGCCGGCCCAGGGCGCGGCTCGGAGTCTACCGCTGGCACCTGCGCATGGCCGAGACCCCGGCCCAGGTGTTAGGTGTTCTGCGCTACGCTCTGTGGCGGCGGCTGCGGCTGGGGCTGGCTGGATTGACCCATTCCGCTTTCGGGCGTGCGCGCGGCGGGGACGCCTGAGCATGGCCGGGCGCTCACGCCTGCGCCGGGCGCTGGACCATGCCGGCCATTCCGGCTTTCCCTGGGCGATGAGTGGCGGGGAGGGCCATTCGCTCGCGCTTCGCCGGGCCATCCGGCGCTCGGTCGTGGGCCACTGGCCGCCCCGGTTCCGGCTCGCCGGGCAGATCCTGATGGCGCTGCTGTGGCCGCTGGAAAGCCTGCGCGATGCGGTGGTGCTCAGCTTCCAGATCGATCGCGCCGTGCTCGGGGGGCACTCCCGGCTGGCGCTGGCGTGGCGGGCCTGGGCCGCGGCGCTGGGCGACAATCTGCCGCCGATCGATTACCTCGCCTATCGGCTGTTCGAGCCCGGGCGGCCCGGGCCCGGCCACTGGCTGCATTCGGCGGATGCGCATCTGCATTTCAGCGCCTTGGCGGCGCCGGAGGTGCGCGCCCTGGCCGAGGACAAGCTGGCCTTCGCCGATCTGGGCGAATCCGTCGGAGTGGCGGTGATGCCGGTGCTGGCGGTCTACGGGGCGGATGGGCCCGTGCGCCCCTTTGCCGATGGCGCTCCGCCGCCGCGGGACCTTCTGGTCAAGCCGCGCCGGGGGCATGGCGGCAGGAGGCAGATGATCTGGCGCTGGGACGGCGACCGGCATGTCGCGGCCGACCCGGTGCCGGAGCCCGACCTGGCAACCTGGCTGACCCGATCGGCGCGCTCCGGCGACCTTCTGGTGCAGGCGGTGGCGAAGCCGCCGGATCGTCTCGGTCCGGTTGCCCCGGCGAGTGTCCCGGTTGTCTCGATCGTCACCGCCGAATGGCCGGATCGGCGGCGGGCCGCCGCCCTTGCGCTGGTGACGCTGGTGCTGGATGAGGACGGCACGAAAGTCGGGCTCGATCGCGAGATCGATCCGGCGACCGGCCGGGTGCTTGCGGCCTCCCCGGGCTCGGTCGCGCCGGCCTGGGGGGGGACGCCCGACCGGCACGAATACGAGGCGTTCTCGATCCCCGGCTGGCCGGACATCCTGGCGCAGATCGACCGGCTCCATGCGGCGCTGCCCGGCCCCGCGCCGGTATTGAAATGGGATGTTGCCCTGACCGACCAGGGGCCGAGACTGCTGGAGACAAACACCGGCACCGGCATATACGGGCTGCAAGCGATGACGTTGCGCCCGATTACCGAGACACCTCTCGGCGCGGCGCTGGAGGCCTGGGCGCGATGACGCAGCTGATCTGCGGAATTCTCCGCCTCGATGGCGCGGCGCCGGACGCGGCGCTGGTCCGGCGCATGGCGGCGGCGATGGTCGCGCCGGGCCCCGGCCGCGAGA
>JACZTQ010000102.1 GCA_022573605.1 Pseudomonadota bacterium
TTACACTCTGTCACGGAACGGCCTCCTTGCCTTCGTATGGTTGAGTCGTCAAAACCCTAATCATACAAGGTCGAGAAGGCCGTCTCTATGCGCAAACCACCTCACACTCGTGAATTATCCAGGCTAGGGCTCAGCGTTGCTCCTACCTCGCTCCCGGTCGCTCCCGTTAGTTTCCCAGTTGCTCTTGTGGCGAACAGTGCTATCGTGGCTGGATGTACAGGACGGGACACTCCCGTCCGTCTCTCATGCCGATCGCGAAACGCCACGGAGGGCCTGAAATGCCGCAAAAACGACGCCTCGGACGTGGACTTGAATCGCTAGTGGGCGGCGCCATCCTGACCGACGACGCTGGCCCACCGACCAGGCCGCCGTCGGTAGCTGCGGAATCCGTTCCGCTCCCGGAGCCAACGCGACCAAACTCCATCGACACCAGAGTGGTTGATATTGATACACTTGTTCCCAATCCAGAACAACCCCGTGATCGAGTGTCGGCCGACAGCCTTGCCGATCTGGTCGCATCAATTCGGCAAAGCGGCATGCTCCAGCCGGTCGTGGTCCGTCGCGCGGGGAAGCGCTATGAGATCATCGCCGGTGAGCGGCGGTGGAGGGCGGCGAAGGCGGCAGGGTTGTCGGAGATTGCGGTTCTGGTGAGGCAGGCGACCGACAGCGAAATGCTCGAGCTTGCCCTGGTGGAGAACATTCAGCGGACCGATCTGAACCCGATTGAGCGAGCCCGGGCTTACCAGCGAGGCTGCACCGTGTTTGGCTTTTCCCCGGAGGAGATGGGACGCCGCCTGGGAGAGGATCGAACCACGGTCACGAACTACGTGCGGTTGTTGAGCCTTCCGGAACTGGTGCTGCAATTGGTGCAGGGCAACGAGCTCAGCATGGGCCATGCGCGCTGTCTGCTGGCGTTGGAAGGTGACGCCGCCCGCATCGCCTTCGAACTGGTCGATCCCGCTCTGGAAATCTCCTCGGACAAGGCCGACGGCGACCGCCTCGCCCCCGGCGACGTGCTGCTGAGCGTCTCCGGCGCGGCCCGCGCCATCCTCGCCGCCGAGCGGGTGGCGCTGAACTTTGCCTGCCGTCTGTCCGGCATCGCCAGCGCGACCAGGGCCATCGCCGACGCCATCGCCCACACCCGGGCCACCATCGTGTGCACCCGCAAGACCACGCCGGGGCTCCGGGTGTTCGAGAAGCGCGCGGTGCGCGCGGGCGGCGGCGGCAACCACCGCTGGGGCCTCGACGACGCCATGCTGATCAAGGACAACCACATCGCGGCAGGGGGCGGCATCCGCGTGCTGGCCCGCGCCCGGGCCCAGGCCGGCCACATGATGAAGATCGAGATCGAGGTCGATACCCTGGACCAACTCGCCGAAGTCCTGGAGGCGGGCGGTGCCGACAACGTGCTGCTCGACAACATGGGCCCGGAGACCCTGCGCCAGGCGGTGGCGATGAACGCCGGCCGGCTGGCGCTGGAAGCCTCGGGCCGCATCACGCTGGAGACCGCCCCCGCCATCGCCGAGACCGGGGTCGACTATCTCTCGGCCGGCTGGCTGACCCATTCGGCCGGCATCCTCGATATCGGGCTCGATATCGACTGATACCGAGTCTCGCTGAGCGAGACTGATACCGCCCAGCCACCGCCTTGCCCTTGGCCGGGTAGGGTGCGTGCTCGCACGCACCATCGGGGCGCGTCACCGCCGAAGGTGCGTGCAAGCACGCACCCTACGGTTCCTGCTGAAACTCTCAAATCTCATACGTTTTTGATCGCACCAGAAATCACCATTTGTGCACCTGGCAGGGCGGGGTTAACCCCGCCGCAACCCGCGCCCAAACGACCAAGCTTTCATTAACCATAAAACACTATTTTTCGATTATCGCGTAAAATCAAATGCTTAACCCCCGTTGCACGCGTGCAACCCTCAAATTGCACAGGCTCTCAGCCCTCGGGCAGCGCTGCAGCGGGTCTTGGTTCCGCCACCGCCTCCGGCTCCTCGTCGAACTCGAACACCTCGAGCCGCTCGGCCCGGTTGCCCGCCTTCTCGGCCGAGACCTTGATCTTGCGGATATCCTCGTGGGCCTGTTCGAAATGCCGGTCCAGATTGCCCACCCGCTCCAGCAGCCGGGCCACATCCTTGGTCAGCAGGCCCATCTCGCGCCGGATCTTGTGCGCCTGGCCCCGCATCCGGGCGTCCTTCATCACCGCGCGCATGGTGTTCAGGGTCGCCATCGCGGTGGTCGGCGAGACGATCCAGACCCGGGCCTCGAACCCGGCCCGCACCACATCGGCGAAATTGGCGTGCAGTTCGGCATAGACCGCTTCCGAGGGCAGGAACATCAGCGCCGATTCGGCCGTCTCGCCCTCGATGATGTAGCGCTCGGCGATATGCTTCACATGGGTCAGCACCGCCGCCTTCAGCGCCCGCCCCGCCTCCAGCTTCGCCCGCTCGCCCTTGGCGGCGCGCAAGGCCTCGTAGGCTTCCAGCGGGAACTTCGAGTCGATGACGATCGGCCCCGGCGGCAGCGGCAGGTGGATCAGGCAGTCGGCCCGGCGGCCATTGGAGAGCGTGTACTGGAAGGTATAGGCGTCCGGCGGCAGGGCGTGGCTGACGATCTCCTGCAACTGGAACTCGCCAAAGGCGCCGCGGGTCTGCTTGTTCGACAGGATGTCCTGGAGCGTCAGCACCTCGCCCGAGAGTTTCTCGATCTTGGTCTGGGCCTTGTCGATCGCCTCGAGGCGCTGCTGCAACTCGCCCAAGCTGTGCGCCGTGCGGGTGGCGCTGCCGGTCAGCGAGGTGGCCATCCTGGTCGAAACCTCCTCCAGCCGTTTCTCCATGGTCTGCAACAGCTTGGTCTGGGCCTGGGCCTGGGCGTTGGCGACCTGGGTCAGCCCGCCGACAAGCTGCTGCTGGCCTTGGGCCAGCGCCACCACCTGGGCCGCCAGCGGCTCCGCCGCCCGTCCGGCGCGGCGCGCGGCGCCGAGCACCGCGAGCAGCAGCACGACCACCAGCACCACACCGCCGATCAGCCCCAGCAGCAGCGGGTCGGACCAGTCGAGGCTCATTCCGGAATCCGCCATCAGCGCCGCCCGAACAGCTTCTCGATCTGCGCCAGCGTCAGGCTGACATAGGTCGGGCGGCCATGGTTGCACTGGCCGGAATGGGGTGTGGCCTCCATCTCGCGCAGCAGCGCGTTCATCTCGTCCGCCGTCAGCCGCCGTCCCGAGCGCACCGAGCCGTGGCAGGCCATGCGCGACAGGATCGCCTCGATCCGCGCCTTCAGGGTCTCGCTTTCACCGAGGTCGGCCAACTCGTCGGCCACATCGCGCACCAGAGCCGCCGGGTCGGCGTGGCCCAGCACCGCCGGAACCTCGCGCACCGCCACCGAGCCACCGCCGAACGGCTCGACGATCAGGCCCAGTTCGGCCAGTTCCTCCGCCCGCTCCAGCACCCGCGCCGCCGCCTCCGGGCCCAGTTCCACCACCTCGGGGATCAGCAGCCCCTGGCGCTTGACCCCGTGCTCGGCGATCTGGCGCTTGAGGCGCTCGTAGACCAGGCGCTCATGGGCGGCGTGCTGGTCGACGATCACCATGCCCTGCCTGGTCTGGGCGATGATGTAGTTCTCGTGCAGCTGCGCCCGGGCGACCCCCAGCGGCAAGTCCTCGGCCTCGTGGTCGTCCGCAACCGGCTCCTCGACCCGGCCCGACCAGCCTGCACCCGGCCACCAGATTCCTCGAATCCGCCCTCCAGCGGCGCCTGGGCCGCCAGCGCCGCGCCGATCTGGCCTGCCCCCGGACGCTGTATCTGGGGCCGCCACCCCTGCCCCGGCCTCGGCCCGGCGGGCAACTCCGGCCGGAACGCCCCCAGCGCCGCGGTCGAAACCGTGGTCGCGGCCCGGTGCCCGGCCTCGGCCAGCGCGTGGCGCAGCGCCGAGACCACCAGCCCGCGCACCACCCCGGGCTCGCGGAACCGGACCTCGGCCTTGGTAGGATGGACGTTCACGTCGACCCGCTCCGGGGCGCAGTCGAGAAACAGCACCGCCACCGGGTGGCGGCCGCGGGGCAGGAAATCCGCGTAAGCCCCGCGCAGCGCGCCGCTCAGCAGCTTGTCGCGCACCGGGCGGCCGTTGACGAAGAAGAACTGCGCCACCGCGGCCCCGCGCGACAGCGTCGGCAAGCCGGCGAAACCGGTCAGCCGCAGCCCGTCGCGCTCGGCCTCGATGGCCAGCGCGTTGGCGGCGAACTCGCCGCCGAGGATGTGGTCGATCCGGGCCAGCCGCCCGTCGAACAACTCGCCCTGCTCGGCCTCGGCCCGGAACAGCGAGCGGCCCTCGCCGCCGCCGTCGGAATACCTGGCCGATACGTCGCGCAGCGAGAACGCGATCCCCGGCTCGGCCATCGCCAGGCGGCGCACCGCCTCGGCGATCGCCTGGGTCTCGGCCCGGTCGGTGCGCAGGAACTTCAGCCGGGCTGGCGTGGCGCAGAACAGGTCGCGCAATTCCACCGTGGTGCCCTGCCCCCGCGCCGCCGGGCGCGGCTGGCCGATCGCGCCGGCCCGGACCTCGATCGACCCGGCCGCCTCCGCCCCGGCCGCCCGCGAGGTCAGGGTGAGGCGCGCCACCGCCCCCATCGAGGGCAGCGCCTCGCCCCTAAAGCCGTAGCTGAGGATATTGACCAGGTCGGAGCCGTCGATCTTCGAGGTCGCATGGCGCTCCAGCGCCAGCGCCAGGTCGCCCGCGGCGATGCCGATGCCGTCGTCGGAGACCCGGATCAGGGTCTTGCCGCCATCGGCGACGGCGATCTCGATCCGCGCCGCGCCGGCGTCGATCGCGTTCTCGACCAGCTCCTTCACCGCCGAGGCCGGCCGCTCGACCACCTCGCCGGCCGCGATACGGTTGGCGGCGGCCTCGGAAAGACGCCGAATTCGCGCCGGTTCACCCATCATGTTGCGGTGGTGGCTGTTCATACCACTAGGGATAGCATGGACCCGAGCGATTCTGGAAGGGGGGAATCAGACCAGCGTTCACCGCTGCGCCCTGTCTCGCCGCCGCGCCCATCGGCACTGCCGCTGCCTCCCCCCCATCCCCCCTCCCAAGGGGAGTGGGGAGGCGCTTCCCCCGCCGATTTCGCCCCCCACTCCCTCTGGGCTTCGCAGGGGACCGTGGCCGCAGATGCGGCCGCGTAAGCCCCGGAGAAGGGGTCGGGGGGGAGGCGCGCGGCGCCAGCCGCGCGTCCCGGCGGGGCCGGAATCAGGGCGCCCGCGTCACAACCCCTCCGGCTCGCCGACCACCACGATCGACAGGCTCTCGGGCTGCAACAGCCGCGCCGCCACCCGCTTCACGTCCGCCAGCGTCACCGCCTCGATCAGGCCGTTGCGCCGCTCGAGGTAATCGATGCCGAGATTCTCCCGCTGGATGAAAACCAGGTAGCTGGCGATCTTGGCGTTGGAATCGAACCGCAACGCAAACGCCCCGGTCAGATAGCGCTTGGCGCGGTCGAGCTCCCCGGCGGTGATCCCGCCGGTCGCCATCTTTGCCCATTCCGCCCTGATCACCTCCAGGCTCTCGGCCATGCGCTCGTTGGCGCTCTGCACCCCGCCGAGATAGAGCGCGGCCTCGTCGCGGGCCGAGAGATAGGAGTAGACGCTGTAGGCAAGCCCGCGTTTCTCGCGCACCTCGACCATCAGCCGCGAGGCGAAGCCGCCCCCGCCGAGGACGTAGTTCATCACATAGGCGGCAATGAAATCGGGGTCCTCGCGCGCCAGTCCGGCGTGCCCGAACACCGCCGCCGACTGCGGCACGGCCAGTTCGATCACCCGCAGGCCCGGCGGCGGTGTGTCGCCGGTCCGCTCGCGAACCAGCACCGCGCCCTGCTCCAGCCCGGCCAGAAGGGTATCGACCATGCGCCCGGCCCGCTCCGCGTCGATGGCGCCGACCACGGCGATGCGCGCATTGGCCCGGGTCAGCAGCCGGGCCCGGGCCGCGACCAGATCGTCCCGGGTGATCGCGGCCACGCTCTCGGCGGTGCCGCGCCTGGGCCGGCCGTAGGGGTGGTCCGGGAAGGCGCCGGCGTACCAGGCTTCGGCGGCGACTTTGTCCGGCTCGGTCCCGGACTCGGCGATGATCGAGAGCAGTTGTGCCCGGATCCGCCCCACCGGCTCGGGATCGAAGCGGGGCGAGGCCAGCGCCGTCGCCAGCAGCGCCACGCTCGGCTCCAGGGTCTCGACCAGCATCCGGGCGCTGATCTCCATCGAGTCGCTCCCGGCGGAAAATCCGAACCGGGCCGAGACCTGGTCGCGCGCCTTGGCGAAGCCCACCGCGTCGAGATCGCCGGCCCCCTCGTCGATCAGCCCGGCCATCATGTTGGCCAGCCCGCCGCGGCCCTCGGGGTCGAGCCGGGCGCCGCCGGCGAAACTGATCTCCAGCGCGACGATCGGGATCGAGGGCTCCTCGACGAGCCAGAACACCGCCCCTGCGGGGCTCCGCAGCCCCTGGATTTCCAGCGCCCCGGCGGGCGCCGCGGCCAGCAGCGCCAGCCCGGCAAACCCGGCAAACCCGGCAAACCCGGCAAACCGGGGGCGAACCCGCGCCATCATGCCCATCATCCGGCCTCCTCCGCGCGCAACATCCAGCCCGTCACCGAGTGTTCCGGGATCAGGTATCTTTCCGCCGCCCGGCGCACGTCCTCGGCGCTGACCGCCTCCATCACCGCCGGCCAGTTCCGCACCTCCGCCACACTCTGGCCGATCGCCAGCGCGCCGCCGTAGAGGCGCGCCTGCGAGGCCATGCTGTCCTGGGCGAAGATCCGCGCCGCCCGGCTCAGGCGCTTGATCCGGGCCAGTTCCTCGGCGGTCGGCCCCTCGCCGATCAGTTCCGCCAGCACCGCGTCCATCGCCGCCTCGACCGTGGCCAGATCCTCGCCCTCGGCCGGCACGCCGTAGATGCTGAAGTCGCCCCGGTCGCGCCGCGCCGGTGAATAATGGGACCCGGTATCGATCGCCACTCGCTGGTCGAGCTGCAAGGCCCGGGCCAGCCGCGAGGTGATGCCGTCGCCCAGGATGTCGCTGAGAATGCTCAGCGCCGCCGCCTCGCCCGGGTTCGACGACTGGTAGGACGGCACCAGATAGATCCGCCGCACGAAGGGCTGGCGCACCCGCGCATCGCGCATCTCCAGGCGCCTGGGGGCCAGTTGCGGCGGTTCCTGCGGGCGCGCCTCGGGCGGCCGGCCGGAGGGCTGGATCGACCCGTAATGGGTCTCGGCCAAGGCCCTCACGGCGGCCGGCGTCACGTCTCCGGCGACCACCAGAATGGCATTGTCGGGGGCGTAGTAGCGGGCGTAGAACACCTCGGCATCGGCCAGGTTCAACTGCTCGATCTCGTGACGCCAGCCGATCACCGGCACCCCGTAGGGATGGTTCAGGTAGAGCGCCGCGCTCATCTGCTCGGCGAACAGGCCCTGGGGACTGTTGTCGGTGCGCTGGTTGCGCTCCTCCAGAATGACGTCGCGCTCGGTCGCGATGACCGCGTCGGTCAGCACCAGATTGCGCATCCGGTCGGCTTCCATGCCCATCACCAGCCCCAGCCGGTCGGCGGCGATGCGCTGGTAATAGGCGGTGTAGTCGTAGGAGGTGAAGGCATTGTCCGAGCCGCCGTTCGCGGCGACGATCTTCGAGAAGGCGCCGTCATCGATCGCGCCGGTGGCCTTGAACATCAGGTGCTCGAAGAAATGGGCGATGCCGGAGCGGCCCCAGGGCTCGTCGGCCGCCCCGACCCGGTACCAGACCATGTGGGTGACGACCGGGGCCCGGTGGTCCTCGATCACCACGACTTCCATGCCGTTGGCCAGCCGGAAGTCGCTCACCTTCGGCTCGGCCCGGGCCACCGAAGCCAGGTCAGGCGCCGGCGCCAGAACCATCGCCAAAGCCAAGCCAAGCACCGCCGCCGTGCGGTTCAGATGCATTCAGATCTCCCTCGCTGCAGGATCGTCGCTATGCCGATAGAGATAGGAGGCAATTCCTCGATCAGTAGGCCGGTTTTACATCCTTCAAGACCAGCGGGTTCTCCGGGCGGCCGGTCGGATATTCCGGCTCGACGAACTCCGGAGCCTCCTCCTCCTCGACGGCCGCGTTCGGATCGACCGGGGTCAGATAACCCTCGCGCCGAAGGCGCCGCGCTTCCGCCTCCGGGTCGAGCAGTTCCGACTCGTCGAGTTGTTCGCCGCCGCCAAAGCCCAGCGCATCACCCAGACTCCGCGGCTCGTAGGGCTTCGCCGCCGCTTCCTGTATCCGTTCTTGCTCGAGCTGCACCCTGATCTCGCTCGACGCCGCCGCGGCATTGGCGGAGTCCAGCAAAACCAGCTCGCCGGCGCTGGGCGCGATGGCGCTCACCACCGGGCTGCCGCTGGCTCCGAACAAGGCCTGTATCGCATCGCGGTGCGGGTCCGGGTCCAACGGCGAGGGCGCGCCGGGGCGCGGCTCGGGCAGGGACCCGAGCGCCGGCATCACCAGCGGCTTCTGGGCGATCACCTGGAACTCGTCCGGCGGTGGAATCCTGGCGCCCAGCGCCTCCAGCGGACTGCCGATGGTGCCGCAGGCCGGCAAGGCCAGCAGCATCGCCGTCAACCCGGCCGGGCCGGCGATCCGAACCGCCCGTTTGATCATCATCGCCAACATTCCTCCGTCTCGGGCGCCTGCCGCCGGCCCCCCGGGTGCAGTCTGGCGCCGCGGCCCGCATATTGACCTCTTGGCCGCTGAACCGCAATGGCGCTAGAGCGATTTCAAGCAAAGTGAATTCACTTTGCGACTCGGAAATCGCGGCAACCCAAAAAGTTAACGCCGGTTTCGCGGCGTTACGCCCTGAAGGCGATCAGCGCCGCACCGGCGAAGATCGCCAGATCGGCAATGTTGAACGCATACGGGTTGTCGATCCCGCAACAGCTCACGTTCAGAAAGTCCGCCACGGCGCCGTAATGCAGCCGGTCCACGGCATTGCCCAGCGCACCGCCGATGATGACGCCCGCGCCCCAGGCCAGCGCCGGCGTGCGATCCTTGCCCGTGTCGTCGTCCTTGGCGCGCGCCCCCCGGCGGCGCACCCACCAGACCAGCGCCAGCGAGATCGCCACCGCGAGCCCGATCAGGACCCAGCGCATCATGCCCGGCCCGCCGGCGCCGATACCGAAATTGATCCCCCGGTTCCAGGCCATGACGAAGTTCAGATAGGGCGCCGCCACCTCGATCCGGCCGAGATGCTCGAGGTCCAGCCACTCGACCACCCACAATTTCGACAGCCGGTCGGCGGCGAACACCGAAGCTCCGGCGATCAGCATCCTCGAGTGCGGCGTAAGGTTGGCCCTGGGCACGATCAGCCTGACCTCACTGCGACTCGAAGCCGTGGGAGAAAGCGGCCCCCGGATCGCCCAACCAGTGCTCGCCCAGGGTGCAGGCGTAGTAATATTTCCCGGTCAGCCGGTCCTCGTACTCGAAGATCGGCCGGTCGGGATGCCCTTCGGGGATCGGATCGAGGCCGCGATAGTGCGACAGGTCGATGCGGCGCAGCACCTGGCTCATCGCGGCGCAATCGAGCCCGGCGATCTCCGGCATCACCACCACCGCGCCGTTCGAGGCCAGCACGCGCGGGGCGCTGCTGGTGTCGGCGGTCTGCGCCCCGGCGACGGCCGCCAGCCCCAGCGCCGTCAGCGCCGCAAGGGGCACAAGGAGCCGTGTGCCGGTCGATCGCGTTCGCCACATCCTGGTCACCGTGTTGGTCGACTCGTCGGGCCTGCCGCCCGGCTGCGTTTCGCGCCCGCCAGTATGCCCGGTCAGTCGGGCAAAACTTGGGCACTCCGTGGCCGCATTGCAAGCGGGCGCAGTCA
>JACZTQ010000423.1 GCA_022573605.1 Pseudomonadota bacterium
CTCGATTTCCTCGCCCAGGGCGCCGACGCGGCGGTCAGGGCCCGCCTCGGCGGCCCGGCCGACGTCGTGCTGTCCGACATGGCGGCGCCCGCCAGCGGCCACCGCCAGACCGACCACATCAGGATCATGGCGCTGGCCGAGACGGCGGCGCAGTTCGCCTTCGAGGTGCTCGCCCCCGGCGGCGTCTTGGTCGCCAAGGTGCTGCAAGGGGGCACCGAGGCCGCGTTGCTGACTCTGCTGAAACGGCATTTTGCCAAGGTCCAGCACTTCAAGCCGCCGGCCAGCCGCAAGGACAGCGCCGAGATGTTCGTGGTGGCGACGGGGTTTCGGGGCGAGGGCGCGTGAGCCCCCCGAGGTCCCGGCCTTGCGCCGGGACCTCGACCCGCCGCGCGCAACGGCGCGAGGCCCCGGCGCGAGGCCGGGGCTTGGGGATGTGCGGCGCGCCGCCTGTAGGGTGCGCATTCTGCGCACCTGCCTCACACATGATTTTCAGAAATTATAATAATATCAGCAGCTTAACCCCATGCCCACATGTGGGCGCCCCTACCGGCTGGCATGGAAAATGACCCCCGGGAAGTTCAGCAACACCTGCGCCGCCAGGATTTGCGTCGCGCCCGAGGGGTCGTAATCCGGCGCCACCTCGACAAGGTCCATCCCCACAACCTCATGCACCCGCGCGCCCGCCGATTTCGCCCCCCACTCCCTCCGGGCTTCGCAGGGGACCGTGGCCGCGGATGCGGCCTTGTCATGCCCCGGAGAAGGGGTCGGGGGGGAGGCTGGCAACGGTGCGGCCGGGCGCGGCGGCGCCGGCCGGACGGACGCCCCGCGCCGAAACATCTTCCCTTCGCCGCCGCAACGTGAGATAGGGAGCCGCCAACAGCGCAACTCCGGAGAAATCTGCAATGGAGATTCGTGAGGCACTCACCTTCGACGATGTTCTGCTGGTTCCCGGCGCGTCCAGCATCCTGCCCGCCGACGCCGAAATGCGGACCCGGGTCACCGCCGAGATCGAGCTCAACATCCCGCTCTTGTCCTCGGCGATGGACACCGTCACCGAGGTCGCCATGGCCATCGCCATGGCCCAGGCCGGCGGCATCGGGGTGATCCACCGCAACCTGAACATCGCCGAGCAGTCGGCCCAGGTGCGCCGGGTCAAGCGCTTCGAATCGGGCATCGTCTACAACCCGGTCACGCTCCGCCCGGACCAGACCTTCGCCGACGCCCAGGCGCTCCAATCCCAGTACAACATCACCGGATTCCCCGTCGTCGATGCCGACAACCGGCTGGCCGGCATCCTGACCAACCGTGACATGCGCTTCACCGAGGACCCCCGCACTCCGGTCTCGGAGCTGATGACCTCATCGAACCTGGCCACGGTGCGCGAGCCGGTCGATCTCGACGCCGCCAAGCGGCTGCTCCACGAGCGCCGCATCGAGAAGCTGCTGGTGATCAACGCCAAGGGCGAGTGCACCGGCCTGCTGACGGTCAAGGATATCCAGAAGGCAGTGCTCAACCCGCACGCCTGCAAGGACGGGCTCGGGCGCCTGCGGGTCGCCGCCGCTTCCTCGGTCGGGGACGCCGGCTTCG
This sequence comes from Pseudomonadota bacterium, assembly GCA_022573605.1. Classification (GTDB taxonomy): domain Bacteria; phylum Pseudomonadota; class Alphaproteobacteria; order Rhodobacterales; family Rhodobacteraceae; genus Thermohalobaculum. The sequence continues at coordinate 1,588 of JACZTQ010000423.1, forward strand.
AGCGCAGCAGCGCCCTGATCGATGCCGGCGTCGATCTGATCGTGATCGACACCGCGCATGGCCATTCGATCTCGGTCGCCCTGGCGGTGGAGCGGATCAAGAAGCTCTCCAACTCGGTCCAGGTGGTCGCCGGCAACGTCGCCACCGCCGAGGCCACAAGGGCGCTGATCGGCGCCGGGGCCGACGCCGTCAAGGTCGGCATCGGCCCGGGCTCGATCTGCACCACCCGCATCGTCGCCGGCGTCGGCGTGCCCCAGCTGACCGCGATCATGGACTGCGCCGAGGAGGCCGCGCGCAGCGGCCAGCCGGTGATCGCCGACGGCGGCATCAAATACTCCGGCGATCTGGCCAAGGCGATCGCGGCGGGGGCCAATTGCGCCATGGTCGGCTCGGCGCTGGCCGGCGCCGACGAGGCGCCGGGCGAGGTCTTCCTCTACCAGGGCCGCTCCTACAAGTCCTATCGCGGCATGGGTTCGGTGGGCGCGATGGCGCGCGGCTCGGCCGACCGCTACTTCCAGGCCGAGGTCTCCG
>JACZTQ010000103.1 GCA_022573605.1 Pseudomonadota bacterium
GGTGATCGCTTCCGCTGCCTCGGCCGGCACGATGCCGACACCGGCCTGGGCCCGGGCCAGCGCCGCCTCGACATCGAGATAGCGCTGCACCATCGCCTGGTCGGTGAACAGGGCCCGCATCGGGGCGGCGCCGAACATCTCGCCCCAGAGTTTCGAGTCGATCACGATGGATGGCATGGTGCGCTCCTGATCTGGCTATCGCTGCGGATGGGTCACGGCCATCACCGCATCACGAAGGGGTTGCCTGGCGGGGCGTCGGAGATCGAGATCCAGACCGATTTGGTCTCCAGATACTCGTGGATCGCCTCGATGCCGCTCTCGCGGCCAATGCCGGAATGCTTCATCCCGCCGAACGGCATCATGTAGCTGATGGCGCGGTAGGTGTTGACCCAGACCGTGCCCGCCTTCAGCGCCCTCGACATCCGGATTGCGCGGGCGATGTCCTTGGTCCACACCCCCGCCGCCAGGCCGTAGATCACGTCGTTGCCGATCTCGACCGCCTCGGCCTCGTCCGTAAAACCGATGATCGAGAGCACCGGGCCGAAGACCTCCTCCTGGGCGATGCGCATCCGGTTGGTGACGTCGGTGAAGATGGTCGGCTGGACGAACTGGCCGCCGCTCAGCCCCGGCCCCTCGGCCGGACCGCCGCCGAACAGGCAGCGCGCGCCCTCGCCCTTGGCGATGGCGATATAGTCGAGGATCTTCCGGTACTGCGGTGCCGTGGTCACCGGGCCGATATTGGTCTCGGGCAGCATCGGGTCGCCGATTTTCGCAGTCTTGGCGATGGCGATCAGCTTCTCGGTGAACTCGTCGCGGATCGTGTTCTGCACCAGCAGGCGCGAGCCCGCCACGCAGGTCTGCCCGGTGGCGGCAAAGATGCCCGAGACCGCGCCCGCCGCCGCCGCGTCCAGATCGGCGTCGGCGAAGACGATGTTGGGCGACTTGCCGCCGAGCTCGAGCGAGACCCTTTTGAGGCCCTTGGCCGCCGCGGCGTAGATCCGCGCCCCGGTGGCGTCCGAGCCGGTGAAGGTGATCTTGGCCACATCCTTGTGCTCGACCAGCGCCGCACCGGCCTCCGGGCCGAAGCCGGCGACGACGTTGAAGACGCCGTCGGGCAAGCCCGCCTCGCGGGTCAGGGCGGCGAATTCCAACGACGAGGCGGAGGTGAATTCGGAGGGCTTGACTACCACCGCACAGCCCGCCGCCAGCGCCGGGGCGCATTTCCAGGCGATGAACAGCAAGGGCGAGTTCCAGGCCGTCAGCGCCCCGACCACGCCGACCGGCTCGTGGGTGGTGAAGGCGAAGATGTCGGGCTTGTCGATCGGGGGCACCGTGCCCTCGACCTTGTCGGCCAGCCCGGCGAAGTAATACCACCACTCCGGGTGGTAGCGCAGTTGCCCCAGCATCTCGGAGATCAGCTTGCCGTTGTCGCGAACCTCGATCTCGGCCAGCCGCTCGGCGCTCAACGCCACCAGGTCGCCGAGCTTGCGCAGGCACCTGGCCCGGGCCGAGGGGGTCATGGTGGCCCAGGGGCCGGTGGTCATCGCCCGCTTGGCCGCCGCCACCGCCCGATCGATGTCCTCGGCGGAGCCGCGCGGGATGCGGGCCCAGACCTCGCCGCGATAAGGGTCGTGGCTGTCGAACCACTCGCCCCCGGCGGGATCGACGTAAGCGCCGTCGATGAAATGCTGGTAGGTTTTCATGGCGCAAATCCCCCTTTGCTACGCCACCCGAGGCCGTTGTTCCTGCGCATCGGGATAATAGGCGGGATCGGCCGGAACCAAAGCCCTTGTTTGTTATCGGCGCAAGGTTCTCGCAGGATAGGAAATCCGGTGCTCCCCGGCTTGACGCCATCTGACCACAGTCGTTAGTTACGTTCTCGGTCGCGCTGTGCAAATGTGCCGGCCGTTGGCTGAAACACCTGAGATTTGGGAAGCATCACGCATGAGATATGAAGCGCCCCGGACGCTGGAGAGCGCCGTCGCACTGCTGGCCGGAGAGCCTGGTTCGGCGCAGATTCTCGCTGGCGGCACCGACCTTTTGGTCCGGTTGAAGTCGGACATCGGCGAGCCCGATCTGGTCATCGACATCAAGCGCATCGAGGCCATGAAGGCGATCACCGCCGAGGACGGCGGCTGGCGCATCGGCGCCACGGTCTCCGGGGCCGAGCTGGGCGAGCACGACGGCGTGGGCGCCGCCTGGCCCGGCGTGGTCGAGGCGGCCGAGCTGATCGGCTCGACCCAGATCCAGGGCCGGGCGACGATGGTGGGCAACCTGTGCAACGCCTCGCCGGCGGCCGACAGCGTGCCGGCGCTGATCGCCGCCGAGGCAGTGGCCCGCGTCACCGGACCGGACGGCACCCGCGATGTGGCGGTGGGCGAGATCGCCACCGGGCCGGGCCAGACCTCGCTGGCCAAGGGCGAGATCGTCGCTTCGATCTTGCTGCCGGCGCGCCCGGCGCGCTCGGGCGACGCCTACCTGCGCTTTATCCCGCGCACCGAGATGGACATTGCGGTGGTCGGCGTCGGCGTCAGCCTGACGCTGGACGCCTCGGGCATCTGCACCGCGGCGCGCGTCGGGCTGGGCGCGGTCGCGGCCACCGTGCTGCTGGTCGAGGCGGCGGCGGCGGCGCTGATCGGCACCGCTATCGACGAGGCCGCGCTGGAGCGGCTGGCGGCGGCCTGCTCGGCGGCATGCAAACCGATCGACGACAAGCGCGGCACCATCGAATTCCGCACCAAGGTGGCGGGCGTGCTGGCGCGCCGCGCCGCCGCCATCGCGCTGGCCCGGGCACTCAGCGGGCACTCAACGGCGCGAAAGGCTGAGAAATGACCCAGATCCATGTTTCCACCACGATCAACGGCGACGCGGTCGAGTTCCTCTGCGAGGCGCAAGAGACACTGCTGGACGTGCTGCGTGACCGCCTCGGCCTGACCGGCGCCAAGGAAGGCTGCGGCACCGGCGACTGCGGCGCCTGCTCGGTGACGCTCGATAAGAGGCTGGTCTGCTCGTGCCTGGTGCTGGGGGCCGAGGTCGAGGGCCGCGAGATCACCACCATCGAGGGCATGGCCGACGGCGAGATCCTGCACCCGTTGCAACAGAAGTTCCTGGAACACGCGGCGCTGCAATGCGGCATCTGCACCCCGGGCATCCTGGTCGCCGCCAAGGCGCTGCTGGAGAAGAACCCGGACCCGACCGAGACCGAGACGCGTTACTGGCTGGCCGGCAATCTCTGCCGCTGCACCGGATACGACAAGATCATCCGCGCGGTGATGGACGCGGCCGAGCAGATGCGGGGGGCGTAAGCCATGGCGCGCGACGACAAGCCCGAGGCCGAGGGCCGGGTCTTCAAGATCGTCGGCACCCGCCCGATCCGGCCCGACGGCATCGACAAGGTGACCGGCCGCGCCCGCTTCGGTGCCGACATGAGCGCGCCGGGCATGCTGGTGGGCCTGGTGCTGCGCAGCCCGCATGCCCATGCCCGCATCCGCGGCATCGGCACCGCCAGGGCCGAGGCCCTGACCGGCGTCAAGGCGGTGATCACGCGGGCCGATTTCGCCCTGGATTCCGGGGACATCGACGACGACGACCTGCGCGACATCCTCCACAACGTCATGGCCCACGACAAGGCGCTCTACGACGGCCATGCGGTGGCGGCGGTGGCCGCAGTCAGCGCACCGGTGGCGCGCCGGGCGCTGGCTCTGATCGAGGTCGACTACGAGGTGCTGCCCCACGTCATCGATGTCGACGAGGCGATGAAGCCCGACGCCCCGGTGCTGCACCAGGGCCGCTCCGACGAGACCGTGCCCGCAGGCATGTCGGCCAATGTCATGCACCGTTTCGAGTTCGGCCACGGCGATGTCGAGGCCGGTTTCGCCGAGGCCGACGTGGTGATCGAGCGCAGCTTCAGGACCGCCGCGACCCACCAGGGCTATATCGAGCCCCATGCCTGTCTCGCTTCGATGGGGCCGGACGGGCAGGCCGATCTGTGGTGCTGCACCCAGGGCCACTACATGGTGCGCAACACCTGCGCCGGGCTGCTGGGGCTGGATGCCAGCCAACTGAAGGTGACCGCCTCCGAGATCGGCGGCGGCTTCGGCGGCAAGACCACGGTTTTCCTCGAGCCGGTGGCGCTGGCGCTGGCGCGCAAGTCCGGGCGGCCGGTGAAGATGGTGATGAGCCGCGACGAGGTGCTGCGCGCCTCCGGCCCGACCTCCTCGACCTCGATCGACGTGAAGATCGGCATGAAACGCGACGGCGCCATCACCGCCGGGTGGGCCGAGCTGCGCTACCAGGGCGGCGCCTTCCCCGGCTCGCCGGTCCAGTTCGGCGCCATGAGCTGCTTTGCCGCCTACGACCTGAAAAACGTCCAGGCGATCGGCTGGGACGTGGTCGCCAACCGGCCCAAGCAGGCCGCCTATCGCGCCCCCGGCGCGCCGATGGGGGCCTATGCGGTCGAGAGCGTGGTCGATGAGCTGTGCGAAAAGCTGGGGCTCGACCGGCTCGAGGTGCGCCTCAAGAACGCCTCGCGCGACGGCACCAAGGCGGCCTACGGCCCGCGCTTCGGGCGCATCGGGCTGACCGCGACGCTGGAGGCGGCCAAGGCGCATCCGCACTACACCGCGCCGCTCGGCCCGAACCAGGGCCGGGGTGTCGCCTGCGGCTTCTGGTTCAACTTCGGCGGCGACACCTGCGTCACCCTGAACGTGAACGCGGACGGCACCGTCGGCCTCTCGGAGGGCAACCCGGATATCGGCGGCTCGCGGGCCGCGATGACGATGATGGCGGCGGAGGAACTGGGCATCCCCTACGAGCGGGTGCGCACCACCATCGCCGACACCAGCGCGCTGGGCCAGAACGAGGTCACCGACGGCAGCCGGGTGACCTTCGCGGTCGGGCTGGCGACTATCAAGGCGGCGCGCGCGGCGATCACCGTCATGTGCGCGCGGGCCGCCAAGATCTGGGGCATCGACGAGGACGCGGTGGTCTGGGAAGACGGCCACGCCAAGCCGGCCGGGCCGAACGCCGGCCAGTTCCCGCCGATGTCGCTGGCCGAGATCGCCGCGCTCTACGCCAACACCGGCGGCCCGATCGCCGGGCACCACGAGGTCACCGCCGAGGGCGCCGGGGTCAGCTTCGCCACCCATCTGGTCGACGCCGAGGTCGATCCGGAGACCGGGGCGGTGACAATCCTGCGCTACACGGTGTTCCAGGACGCCGGCAAGGCGGTGCACCCGGCCTATGTCGAGGGCCAGTTCCAGGGCGGCGCGGTGCAGGGCATCGGCTGGGCGCTGAACGAGGAGTATATCTATGGCGCCGATGGCCGGTTGCAGAACCCGGGTTTCCTCGACTACCGCATTCCGGTCGCCTCGGACCTGCCGATGATCGACACCGTGATCATCGAGGTGGCCAACCCGGGCCACCCCTACGGGGTGCGCGGGGTCGGCGAGACCTCGATCGTGCCGCCGCTGGCGGCGGTCGCCAACGCGGTCTCGGCGGCGGCGGGGGTCCGGCTGACGCAACTGCCGATGTCGCCGCCGAAGGTTCTGGCGGCAATCGATGCGGCGCGCGGCTAGAGCGATTTCAAGCAAAGTGACTTCACTTTGCGACTCGGAAATCGCGGCAAAACAAAGGGATAGAGCCTCCGGCCTGATTCCATCGGATCGGATAAGGCTCTGAGCCCTGGGGAGGAACAATGGTCCGGGTCGCGATCTGGGGCTCGCTGCGCGCCGCCACCGGGGGGCGCGCCGAGGTCGAGGTCGAGGCCGGCAATCTTCGCGAGCTGCTCGACCGGCTGGCGGAGGCTCATCCCGGCATCCGGCCGCAGATCGACCGGGGCGTCTCGGTGGTGATCGACGGGCTGGTCTACAACGATTCCTGGTTCACGCCGGTGCGGCCGGACAGCGAGGTGGTGCTGCTGCCCCGGATCGTCGGGGGGTAGGGCAAATTCCACCCGGGCCGAGCCGCCCGGTTCGCGCCCGATCGGCTTCGCGGCGGTTTTGCAGAGCGGGTAATTTCAAGACAAGTGGTTGATTTCATTATGGTCCGGACGCCGGGACTCGAACCCGGATGGCCTAAGCCGAGGGATTTTAAGTCCTTTCCGTTTCCCCGCTCCTCATTTCCGCTGATTTCCAGAGATGCTAATATGCACTGTAATTCAGCAAGTTAACATACGCAAAATTTGCCTCATTGCCGCTCGATGCGATTTACCCTATTCTGAGTGTCGAAAACGTGCTGACTTTTTGCTGACTTTTTTCCTTGGAGGCACCCAGGATGACCATGAAAGCGAAACTCACGAACCGGTGGATAGAGACTTGCGCGACGAAGGGTATCGTATGGGATACCGAGTTCCCGAGCTTCGGGCTTCGGATCACTGAAAAGGGAACAAAAACCTATTTCCTGAATTACCGCGTCAAGGAGACTAAAACCGAACGCAGAATTACCCTGGGCCGATGGCATCCGGGTTTTGCTCCAGATGCAGCGCGCAAGCGTGCCCGCGTCATGCTCGCTGGGATCGATCAGGGCCGCGACCCGCTCTGGGAGAGGCAAGAGCGCCGCCGATGCGAGGCGGAAAAAAGACAGGCCGCCGAAGACCACAGACAGATCGAGGAGGCAAAGCCTACCCTCGCGGCAGTGTTCGACAGTTGGATGACCGAGCATTCGGAGGTCGAGAACAAGCCGGCGACAATCAAGAAAAACAGGGGGCTCTGGCGTCGGAATATCGAGCCGATCTATGGGGGCCGGAAGGTCGAGAGCATCTCCAAGGCAGATATTCTCGATCTAAAGACGCGCTTGAAATCTCTGCCCATCGAGTTCAACCGCTGCCATTCTCTCATCAAGACGATGATGCGTTGGGCGATGACCGAGGGGGAGTGTCAAAGTGACCCGACCGCAGGCGTCTCGAAATACAAGGAACACCCCTCGGAGCGTATTCTCTCCTCCGACGAAATGCGGCGCCTGGCGCGAGCACTTGAGGCTCGGGCAACCGAGGGCGCCAATCCACATTCCATCGGTGCAATTCGGCTTTTGGCGCTGGTCGGGTGGCGTATATCGGAGGTCCGGTCTCTCCGGTGGGAGAATGTCGACTTCGACCGGGGGGAGGCGCTTTTGCCAGATACCAAGACCGGCACACGCTGGGCCTGGCTCTCACCCGAGGCAGTGGACGTAATCCGCGCTCTACCCAAGATTGGGCCATTCGTATTCGTGGGGCGCAATCTGTCCCGGCCTCTTGGCTATGAGGCTATTGCCGCCGAGCTCAAGAAGGTCTGCGCCAAGGCCGGGATCACCGATGCGACCCCCCATGTTTTCCGGGCCAGTGCCGCTACTGCGATGGCCGAGGCCGGGGCTAGTGTTTTCGCCCTGAGAGATGCCTTCGGATGGAAGGGGCTGGCAATGCCGAACCGCTACGTCAAACGGGCGGCCCGCTCTGCCCGCGAAGCAATCGCACAGCACGGCCGGCGCACAGCGGCTCTATTCGAACGTGATGACGACGCCGAGGTAATCGCGATTCCGACGCGACATCATGGATCCTGATCCCCGGAAATCCCATTCGGCGATGCCCTCTAAGCCAAAAAACCGGTCGAGAATGTGATGATCGAAGAACATCTGAACGCCCTGAGAGAGGCCGCCGAGAATCTGGAACAAGCAAACAATCTAAGCGATCGACGGCAGCGCGCTATCGACCGGGACGCTGCATATCGAGCCGCTACTCGCGCCTTTGCGGCAATCTTTGGTGACGCTGCTTTAGAGCGATGCGCGGCCGCATACGCCGACCGGGAGCCAACTGAACCTGAGGGCGTAGGGCCGGAAGCACTGATTGTAGCGCGGGGTGTCGTGGACAAGGTAGTTCTGGAACACAAGAACGGCCCTGTCGCGGCGCGCAACGCAATCGCGCGACTAATACTGGATCACTCTGCGCTGCTATCTCCAGAACTGGCGATCCAGGCTGCACTGGGATTGTATCTGCTCAACATGGGTGACGGGCAGACCTCTCCAATTTTCAAGCCACAGAAGATCAAGGGCCTCAGCAAAGAGGGTAAGAGCCGAAATCACATTCGTCGGTATGTTCTAATCGCTCGCCTCTATTATCAGGCAGGATATGACGGAGATAGCATCGAGAAAACGCTCAACAAATATGGCGCATTCAACAATATGGCCGTTGATACCATGCGTCGGACTGTTAGCCGAGAAAGCTGGAAGCCACAGATGCATAAGCACCTGGAAAGCGGCGCGATGGACGCAACGGCAGGGCGTCCGGCATCGCCGCAGATTGCCGCCGATTTTTCCTTGAAGCAGCTGGAAGCCTTGGAAGATGAGCTTTCCAAGAAAGCATGATCGCTAGCGGGTGGACATTTTTCCGTTTGCTTGTCCACTGACTCAACGCTCGATGCGTTTTACCTTCAGCGCGTTCCACTCAATGCTGGAGAGCGTAATGAAAATCGACCCCGAGAAACTCTACGCGGACACCGATCCGTTCCTTGACGAGTTGATGGCCCGTCAAACCCGCGCGCGCTACCGCTCAGAAGGCAAGGGCTCCGCTTACGTCAAGCTGGGCCGGAGAATCTACTACCGGGGTGATGATTTGATCGCCTGGCTTGCCGCCAGTCGTATCCAACCGGTTGATGTCGTCGACCAGGTCGACGACGAGGCCGCGGAAAAATCGGCATCCGACATGCGGCGGTCGAGGGACTTGCCGCCTCGCAAGAAACGCAGAGCGTCGGCGCGAAATTCGCCGGGGGTCCCGTGACATGGAAAACCCCGCCATTCAGGGCGGGGCTCCAGTAGGCTCAAGCGTCCAAGCTGATCCTCCGGAGCATACCCTGCCCGTCGTCAAGACACAACGCACCGCCCCGCAACCAGTTCACGTCGAGTTGGGCGAGCGGCGCAGGCGGTTTGGTGAAACTTTTCCGGTCGCGGTCTGCTCCATCGCCGAGGTCACGCGCGCCGTTCCATTTGGCGGCAAGATGCCGGGAAGATGGTTCCGAATGCAGGTCGCCTCGCTGCCGTCGTGGCGCTGACCGAGGGCGGAGAGTGGGTGTCAATTTTCAAGGTCAAAGGTGCTTTTCGATTCACGTTGGACGGCCGGGTATATCGGCTCGGGCATCTCGGAGATGCGGAATTGATTGCCCTGGGCTGGTTGTTGCACAGCGAAGGGCGATGACCATGGGCGCGCTCACACCCATCGCCTCCAAGATCGACCCGTTGATCCGGAGACTGGCGAGCGACCAGGACGGCGAACGTCTCGCATGTGTCGCTGCGATCGAGCGTCAACTCGACAGGGCCGGTCTGACTTTTCACAACCTGGCCGACCGGCTCACAGCCCCGGAGATGCCAGCACAGCGCCATGACGCACCCGTGTTCCATGACTACGCCGCAGCCGTCGAGTGGCTCCTGGCGAGCGGCCGCGGCGACCTGACCGCGCGCGAGATCGACTTCCTGGAGAGCATGCGCGGCATCCTCCGGCGCTTCGAGCCGACGCCGAAGCAGGCGGACTGGATCGATGGCCTTCTGGAAAAGACGGGAGGGTATTGGCTATGACTACCGATCTCTCCCGGCACATGGCCGCGGTTGCCACGCGCCTCCTCGGCGACCCGAACATAGCCATGTCCAGCCCGAAGGAATGGCGATACGGGAACCGTGGTTCGCTGTCCGTCGATCTCGAAAGGGGCACATGGTTCGATCATGAGCAGAACACGGGCGGCGGCGTTCTCGACCTGATCCATCGCGAGACCGGCCAGTCGAACGGTGCGGCCTTCGACTGGTTGCGGGCCGAGGGTTTCGAGGTTGAACAGCCCCGACAGCACGCCGGGCGCCGGGTCG
>JACZTQ010000424.1 GCA_022573605.1 Pseudomonadota bacterium
CGCGCCCGATGTTGCCGCCGATCTGGGTGCGCCGCCCCGCCGCCTTCAGGATATGGTGGATCAGCGCCGTGGTGGTGGACTTGCCGTTCGAGCCGGTGACGGCGACGATCTTCGGCTCCGGCTCGTCCTCCGCCTCGCGGCTCAGGAACTCGGCGAAGAACAGCCCGACATCGTTGTCCACCGCCACCCCGGCCGCCCGCGCCCGCACCACCGCCGGATGGGGGGCGGGATAGAGCTGGGGGATGCCGGGCGAGACCACCAGGCAGGCGAGCGTCGCCGCCTCGCGCTCGCGGGTCAGATCGGCCATCTCCAGGCCCTCCCCCGCCGCCGTCTCGCGCGCCGCCGCGTCGTCGTCCCAGCACACCGGCTCGGCGCCGCCCGCCTTCAGGGCGCGGGCGGTGGCCAGACCCGAGCGGCCCAGCCCCAGAACCCCGACCCGCCGGCCGGCATATGCGTGGATCGGGATCATCTCAGCTTCAACGTCGCCAGGCCGATCAGGGCCAGGATCACCGAGATGATCCAGAACCGGATCACGATGGTCGGCTCGGACCAGCCCTTCTGCTCGAAATGATGGTGGATCGGCGCCATCCGGAACACCCGCTTGCCGGTCAGCTTGAAGCTGGCGACCTGGACGATGACGCTGACCGCCTCGAGCACGAACAGCCCGCCGATGATCGCCAGCACGATCTCGTGCTTGGCCGATACCGCGATCGCGCCCAGCGCGCCGCCCAGGGCCAGCGAGCCGGTGTCGCCCATGAACACCATCGCCGGGGGCGCGTTGTACCACAGGAAGCCCAGCCCGGCCCCGATCAGCGCCGCGCAGAAGACCACGATCTCGCCGGTCCCGGGCACATAGGGAAGCTGGAGATATTCGGTAAAATCGGTCCGCCCGACCACGTAGGCGATGAAGCCCAGCGAGCCGGCGGCGATCATCACCGGCATGATCGCCAGCCCGTCGAGCCCGTCGGTCAGGTTCACCGCGTTGGCCGAACCGGCGATCACCAGCACCGCGAAGGGCGCGTACCACCACCCCGCCTGGATCAGCGTGTCCTTCAGGAACGGCAGGGCGATGGTGTTCTGCAAGGCCTCCGGTTGCAGCGTGGTGGCCCAGATCGAGGCGCCCAGCGCGAGCACAAACCCCAACCCCAGGCGCACCCTGCCCGGCACGCCCTTGGCCGAGAAGCGCCGCAGCTTCAGGAAATCGTCGGCGAACCCGATGGCGCCGAAGCCGAAGGTCACCACCACCACGACCCAGACGAAGCCGTTGTCGAGCCGGGCCCAGAGCAGCGTCGAGATCAGCAGGGCGCTCAGGATCATCACCCCGCCCATGGTCGGCGTGCCCGCCTTCTCGACGATATGGCGCTCGGGCAGGTCGTCGCGAATCGGCTGGCCCCGCTTCTGGGTCCGGCGCAGCCAGTCGATGATCGGGCGGCCGAAGGTGAAACTGAAGATCAGCGCCGTCAGGAAAGCGCCGCCCGAGCGGAAGCTGATGTAGCGGAACAGGTTGTAGACATCGCCGCCGTCGCTGAGCGGGGTCAGTAGGTGGTAGAGCATCGCCGTATCACTCCTCGTCGCGCTGCCGGGCGTCGCACGCGCGGCCCAGCGCCTTGATCTCGTCGATCACAAGGCGCATCGCCATGCCGAGCGAGCCCTTGACCATGCAGACATCGCCGGCCTCAAGCAGGCGCCGCGCCTGGCGGGCCAGTTTGGCGCTGTCCTCGAACCACTCGCCCCGCTTGGCCGCCGGCAGGGCGGTGTGCAGCGCGCGCATGCGCGGCCCGGCCAGATGCACCTTGTCGACCCCGTCGAGTTCGCCCAGCCGGGCCAGGCCCGCGTGCAGTTCGTGCTCGGTCGGACCAAGTTCGAGCATGTCGCCGAGAAACGCAATCCGCCGGCCGATGCCGCCGGTGACCGGGCTGGAGCCAAGCACCGCCAGCGCTGCCCGCATCGAGGCCGGGTTGGCATTGTAGCTCTCGTCGATCAGGGTGATCGCGCCGCCGCTGCCGGCGGGGCCAAGCGCGATGCGCCAGTGCCGGCCGCGCCCCTCGGGCGGCGCCCAGCCGGCAATGGCCAGACCGGCGCGCGCCAGATCGCCGCCGACGGCAATCACA
>JACZTQ010000104.1 GCA_022573605.1 Pseudomonadota bacterium
TGGACGCTCAATCCCATTGTTTCGCGCAATTTCCGAGTCGCCAAATGAAGCCATTTGGCTCGAAATTGCGCTAGTCGGGCCGCTCCATCGCCCAGATATCGGTCACCGTGGTGTAGTCCTTGTAGCCCATCCGGGCGACCGGATTGTAGCCCAGCACGTCGACCCGGCCGTCGTGCACGATGGCGTCGTCGATATGCACCCCGACGACCTCGCCGATGACCATGATGTTGAAGGCGTGCTCGCGCCAGCTCGGCAGGTCGTCGACGATTTTCACCAGCCTGCATTCCAGCACCGCCGGAGCCTCCGCGACATGGGGCGCGGAGATCGAAATCCCCGGCGCCTTGGTCAGCCCGGCCAGCTCGAATTCGTCAACCTCGGGTTGATAGGTGCCCGAGGACAGGTTCATCGCCTGGCGCAGCGCCCGGCTGACGATGTTGCAGGCGAACTCGCCGGTCGCGCGGATGTTGGCGATGGTGTCCTTGAGCGGTTCCGGGCGGCTCTTGCGGCCGGTCTGGGCGAACATCACCAACGGCGGCGCGTCGCCGCAGCCGTTGAAGAAACTGTAGGGCGCCAGGTTGGCGCGGCCCTCGGCATCGAGGCTCGAGATCCAGCCGATCGGGCGGGGCGTGACGATGGCCTTGAACGGATCGTGCGGCAGGCCGTGGCCGTCGGCCGGGCGGTAGAACATGCGCGTGGCTCCCTCTGGTCAGCAACAGGCCGGCGTGCTAACGCCGATGCCAAGAGATAACCTTGTCCGGCCCCGAATCAACAGTCCAGGCAGCCGTCGAATCACCGCCGCAACGATAGAGATGTTCCGCGTCCTCCCCGAAACGCCCGCCGACAGCTTCGAGGTCGAGATGCTGCTCGACCTCGCCTTCGCGCCCGGCCGCGCGGCGCTGAGTTCGTACCGGCTCCGCCAGGGGGTGGCCGGGATCGCCGGATTGTCGGCCATCGTGCGCGATGAATACGATTCGGTCGTGGGTGCGATTCGCTACTGGCCGGTGCGACTCGGCGAGGCCGGCGATCCGGCGCTCCTGCTTGGACCGATCGCGATTCACCCGACTCGGCAGGGCGAGGGGCTGGGTGCGCTGCTGATAATGGCATCGCTGGAGCGCGCCCGCCTCATGGGTTGGCGCCGCGTCGTCCTGATCGGCGACGAACCCTACTATCGGCGGTTCGGGTTTAGCCGCGAGATGGCCCGCGCGCTTGATTTTCCCAAGCCTGTCAATCTCAAGCGATTACTTGCGAAAGAACTTGTTGAAGATGCAATGCAGTCGGTTTCGGGCATGGTCAGCCGGTGGAAACCGGGCGACGCACAGAAAAACAGGTGAAAGTCCTGAAACGAAAGTTTTGGCTGGTGGAATAAAAATTCTCCTATTTATTTGCAATTTCTGCTGGCGAAGTATAACTTAGTGATAATTCGGTGTGTCGGTAATCATGTCGCAGTACGCGCACACTGCCGGGCACCGGGTTCGAGTGAAAACTAGACGGAGATAAAAAAATGGCCGAAACCACAATCGACCATAGTGAGCTCCTCGCGCTTACTTCAGATATCGTCGCCGCGCATGCCTCGAACAACGCGGTTCCAAGCTCCGAACTTTCGGGGCTGATCGAGAGCGTGTTCGGCACCTTGTCGAGCCTCAGCCAACCGCCCGAGCCGGTGGTCGAGCTGAAGCCGGCGGTGCCGATCAAGAAATCGGTGACCGCCGACTATCTGATCTGCCTCGACGACGGCAAGAAGCTCAAGATGCTGAAGCGTCACCTCAAGACCGCCTACGACATGACGCCCGAGGACTATCGGGCGAAGTGGGGTCTGGGGCACGACTATCCGATGGTCGCGCCGAACTATGCCAAGAAGCGGCAGGAGCTGGCGAAGAAGATCGGACTGGGTCGCAAGCCGAAGAAGAAAAAGTGATCCGGCGCGGGTGAATCGAGTCGTTGCGAGGGACGCGTTACCACGCTAATGAGACGGCGCGCCACCGCTTGGCGCGCCGTTTCCCGTTGCAGGTGGCACCACTCGATGAGCGATCCCAAGAAGCTGTTCATCAAGACCTATGGCTGTCAGATGAACGTCTATGACAGCGAGCGCATGGGCTCGGCGCTGGTCGCCGGCGGCTATGTCGAGGTGGACAGTCCGGAGCACGCCGACCTGGTCATCCTCAACACCTGCCACATCCGCGAGAAGGCGGCGGAGAAGGTTTACTCCGACCTCGGCCGCTTGCGCCCGCTGCGCCAGGCCAAGGCTGCCGCGGGCGGCAGGATGACCATCGCCGTGGCCGGCTGCGTCGCCCAGGCCGAGGGCGCGGAGATCGTGCGCCGGCAACCTCTGGTTGATCTGGTGGTCGGGCCGCAGGCCTATCACCGGCTGCCCGCGATGGTTGCCCGCAATGCCGATACCGGGGTGGCCGAGGTCGATACCGAGTTCCCCGAGGAGGACAAGTTCGACCACCTGCCCGAGGCCCCCAGAGCGCGCCGCGCGCCGGCCGCCTTCCTGACCGTGCAGGAGGGCTGCGACAAGTTCTGCGCCTTCTGCGTGGTGCCCTACACCCGCGGCTCGGAGGTTTCGCGCCCGGCCGCCAAGGTGCTGGCCGAGGCCCGCGCCCTGGTGGCGCGCGGCGTGGTCGAGATCACCCTGCTGGGCCAGAACGTGAACGCCTATCATGGCGCGGGGCCCGACGGCGAGTGGGGCCTGGCCCGCCTGATCCGGGAACTGGCCCGGATCGAGGGGCTGGAGCGCCTCCGCTACACCACTTCGCATCCCAACGACATGGCGGACGACCTGATCGCCGCCCATGGCGACGAGCCCAAGCTGATGCCTTATCTGCACCTGCCGGTGCAGGCCGGCTCGGACCGGGTGCTCAAGGCGATGAACCGCCGCCACACCGTCGAGAGCTACCTCCGGGTAATCGAGCGCGTCCGCGCCACCCGGCCCGACATCGCCATCTCGGGCGATTTCATCACCGGGTTTCCCGGCGAGACCGAGGCCGACTTCCAGGCCACCCTGGCGCTGGTGCGCGAGGTCCGCTACGCCAGCGCCTATTCGTTCAGGTATTCGCCCCGCCCCGGCACCCCCGCCGCCACCGCCGAACAGGTGCCGGAGGAGGAGAAAGCCGACCGGCTGGCCCGGCTCCAGGCGCTGCTGAGCGAACAGCAGGCCGAATTCCAGGCGGCGTGCATCGGGCGCACCCTGTCCGTGCTGATCGAGAAGCCGGGCCGCCACCCGGGCCAGATGGCGGGCCGCTCGCCCTATCTGCAAGCGGTGCATCTGGATTGCGATCCGGGTCTGACGGGCCGAATCGTCGCGGCCGAGATCACCTCGGCGGGACCGAACTCGCTGGCCGGGCGGCAGATTGGTGCTTGATCCTTTGCCGGTGAGCCGGATGCCACTATCATCGGCAGAAGCTTTCCGGAGGCCCGCATGCTGATTCACGCCGACACCTCCTGCCTGATCGTCATCGACATGCAGGAGCGCCTGGTGCCGGCCATGCAGGCGCCGGCCCGCACCATCCGCAACGCCCGCATCCTGATCGCCGCGGCCACCGAACTGGCGCTGCCGGTCCTGCTGACCGAACAGTACCCCAAGGGTCTCGGGGCGACGGTGCCGGAGCTTGCCGGGGTCGCCGCGGCGGCAGGCGCCGTGGTCCTGCCGAAGATGCATTTCTCCTGCCTGGAGGACCGCGATTTCGCCGCCGCCTTCAAAGCGACCGGGCGCAGCCAGGCGGTGATCGCCGGCATGGAGGCGCATATCTGCGTCCTGCAGACCGCCGTCAGCCTGATGGACCAGGGCACCGAGGTCTTCGTCGTCACCGACGCCACCTCGTCGCGCACGCTGGAGAGCGAGAAAGCCTGCCTCGACCGCCTGCAATCCTGCGGCGCCGGCATCGTCACCACCGAGATGGTGGTCTTCGAGTGGCTCGGCCGGGCCGGGACCCCCGCCTTCAAGGCGTTGCTGGCGCTGATCAAATAGGCTGGCGCGAAGTCCATCCAGGCAGAGGCGACGGCGGGTGTTCTGGCACACGCGTATTTGACCTGCCGGTGATGGCGTTTTGCACTTGCGAACTCGCAATGCCTGCGTCAACATGTTGGCGTGTGGATGGCAAGGGACACAGGACTTACGTGGCAAACTCCCACCTCGGGGACATGAACATGCCCGAGGCGCTGGACGAGACCCTTGTCGAATTCCCCGACAATCGCCTGCTGATCGAGCTTTGCGGCCAGTTCGACCGCAACCTGGCGGCGTTCGAGCAGGGCTACGGCGTGGTCATCATGCGGCGTGGCAACCGGCTGGCGCTGCACGGCCCCGGCGACCAGCGCCAGCGCGCGGCCGCCGGGCTGGAGGCGCTCTACCAGCGGCTGGAATCCGGCCGCCCGGTCGAGCAGGGCGACATCGACGCGGTGATCCGCCTCGGCGTCCCGCCAAGGAATGGATCGGAGGACGGCGCCGCGGCCGAGGCCACGCCCCAGCTCGACATGTTCCCCGGCGGGCGGATGGAGATCCGCACCAGGAAGCGGCTGATCGAGCCGCGCTCGCACGCCCAGCGGGTCTATGTCGCCGACCTGTTCAGCCGCGAAATGGTGTTCGGCATCGGTCCCGCCGGCACCGGCAAGACCTACCTGGCGGTGGCCGCCGCGGTGTCGATGTTCTTCGATCAGCGGGTCGATCGCATCATCCTGTCGCGCCCGGCGGTCGAGGCCGGCGAGCGGCTCGGCTTCCTGCCCGGCGACCTGAAGGACAAGATCGACCCCTATCTGCGCCCGCTCTACGACGCGCTCGGCGACATGATCCCGGCCAAGCAGCTGGCCAAGCTGATGGACGAGGGCAAGATCGAGGTCGCGCCCCTCGCCTTCATGCGCGGCCGCACCCTGGCCAACGCCTTCGTCGTGCTCGACGAGGCGCAGAACTGCACCGCGATGCAGATGAAGATGTTCCTGACCCGGATGGGCGAGGACAGCCACATGGCGATCACCGGCGATCCGAGCCAGATCGACCTGCCGCGCGGCACCGGCTCGGGCCTGCTCGAAGCCCTGCGGGTGCTGGAGGGCGTCGGCGAGATCGGTTTTGTGCGTTTCACCTCGGCCGATGTGGTGCGCCACCCGCTGGTCGCCCGCATCGTCGAGGCCTATGACGCGGACGGGGACGCCGCCGGCAATCCCACGCTGAAGGCGGGCCGGTGAGCGACGCCCTGGTCGAGCTGGTCATCGAGGAGCCCGCCTGGAGCGAAACGGTGCCGGATATCGAGGCCCTGGCCGGCGCCGCCGCGCGGCAGGCGCTGGCGGCGTCGGGCCTCGACCCGGAGCGCTGGACGCTGTGCCTGCTGGCCTGCGACGATAACCGGATCGCCGCTCTGAACCGCGATTTCCGCGCCACGGCGGCGCCCACCAACGTGCTCTCGTGGCCCGCTTTCGAGCTGGCGCCGGCGCACCCGGGGGAGCGTCCGGCGCCGCCGCCCCAATCCGCGGCGGGGCCGAGGCAATCGCTGGGCGATGTTGCCATTGCGCTTCAGACCACGCGCCGTGAAGCCGCAAACAGCGCAACCCCCTTGAAAGATCATGTTATTCATCTGATCTTACACGGGTGTCTGCATCTTCTGGGCTTCGACCACGAAGCGCAGGCGGACGCGGAGACGATGGAGGGGATCGAGACGCGCGCGCTGGCGCGCATCGGCGTCGCCGATCCCTATATGCGAGGCGATGCGGGCCAGCCGCATCCGGACAGATAGAGAGATGGAAGAAGGACAAAGTACCACGCCCTCCGCGGAGGGCGCAGACAGTGAGACGACCGATGCCGGTTCCAATTCCGGTGGCGACGAAAGTCAGCCCGGCCGGTCCTTTCTGACCAGATTGTTCCAGCGGGCCTCCTCGGCCCTTTCCTCCGACAGCGAAGCGGATGCGCGGCTGCGGGCCGGGTTCGGTCCCGCCTTCCAGGACATCAGCCCGGCCGAACTGGCGATGGTGGCGAACATCCTGCGTCTGCGCGACCAGCGCATCGACGATGTGATGATTCCACGCGCCGATATCGTCGCCGTGGCGGAGGATGCCTCGCTGGCCGACGTGATCGCCGGCTTCGAGCACGGCTCGCTGTCGCGCCTGCCGATCTACCGCGAGACCCTCGACGACCCGGTCGGGTTTGTCCACCTGAAGGACATCGCCCTTACCCATGGCGTCGGCGCGGACCGGGCTTTGAAGGAGTTCCGGCTGGCCGACCACATTCGCAAGGCGCTGTTCGTGCCGCCCTCGATGCACATCGCCGCGCTGTTGCAGCGGATGCAGGTGGCCCACGTCCACATGGCGCTGGTGATCGACGAGTTCGGCGGCGTCGACGGGCTGGTGACCATCGAGGACCTGGTCGAGCAGATCGTCGGCGATATCGAGGACGAGCACGACAGCGCCGAGCAGGCGCAATGGACCGAGGAGGCGCCCGGGGTCTATGCCATCAACGCCCGCGCCGATATCCGCGAGTTCGAGCAGGCCGAAGGGGTGCATCTGCTGCTCGAGGACTGGGACGAGGATATCGACACCTTTGGCGGCCTGGTCTTCATGCTGACCGGCCGGGTGCCGGCGCGCGGCGAGGTGATCGCCCATCCGGACGGCTACGAGTTCGAGATCACCGATGCCGACCCGCGCCGGGTCAAGCGCCTGCGCATGACCCTGAACGGGGCCGGGAGCGGACACGGGCAGGGTACGGCGCCACGCGAAGCGGCCGAATAAGACCAACGGCCCCCGGCCGGAACCGGTCGGGGGCAACCGCGCCGCCCCGCCGATTTCGCCCCCCTCTCCCTGTGGGCTTCGCAGGGGACCGTGGCCGCAGATGCGGCCGCGTAAGCCCCGGAGAAGGGGTCGGGGGAGAGGGCCGTGACGTTGTCGCCGGGCGCCCCGCCGCCCAGGCCCCGGAAATCCGGACAACCCGCCCGCCCGCCGCCTCACCGAGTGCTCACACGGGTTTGACGGCGCGGCATTTTGCGCCGCTCCCTTGCATGCCCATGTCTCCATCGAGGGACCGGATTTCAGGCCGATGGGCCACCGCTCCCGGTCTGGTTCCGTGTCCTCCCCCCGAAGCGTGCCCCAGGGCACCAGCCAGATGGAGAACGACATGAGAAAGCTTTTTGGCGCCATCGTGATCTCGGCCGCCGCCCTCGGCGCCGCGTCCGCCTTCGCGGAGAATGTTGTCTGGGAGCATAGAGCCGAGTTGCATCGGCTCTGGGACAGCTCCCAGGCCCGGGCCGCCGGACCCGGTGATCTGCTGGAGCGCATCTTCAGCCAGATCGAATTCCGGGTGGTCAACCCGGGCACGGCCGAGGCCGGGTCGAACTATGGGCACGACCTGCGCAGCGACACCCGCTATGGCAATGGCGCCTGGTCCGGCAACTACCGCGGCGGCCGCGTCCACGAACCCGCCGGGCACTGATCTCCCGGGCGCCCCGCCCCGCCGCCGGTGGCGGGGCGTCTGGCGTTTCCGGAACCCGGCCTGACAACCGGATGACACGGTGTTGATCGGCCTGTGATTGCCGATCGTTGCCCGGCTCCCCACCTCTCGCTCATCGGACCGGCCAGCGGGCAAAACAGAAAAGAACCCCCCGCAGGACGCCCCGCAACTGAGACTGAACCAAACCGTGCCCGACCGGCACAAAACGTAAGGAGAAGGAGATGAAAAACGTATTGGGCGCCATCGCCATCACCGCCGTGGCTCTTGCCACCACCGCCGCCTTCGCCGAGACCACCAACGACGAAAAGAACGCGCGCCTCGCCGTTCTGTGGGGTCAGGAGAAACCCGTGACCGACAGCCGGGCCGCCGCGTCCGTGACCAACTTCACCGGCATCACCAGCGTGCTGCGCTTCGATACCATGGGCGCCTGGGCCGGCAACCACGCCGCCGGCCGCGTCCACCCCCCGGCCGGACACTGAGATCCGCCGCCCGACACATCCTCCCGGCAGCCCCGCCCACCGGCGGGGCTGCTTTGCGCCGCCCGACACCGCGCCGCTTGCCCTGCCATCCGCCCCGGTCTAAGTCCCCTCCAGGGAAAACGGACGGAGAGCGGGATGATCGGACGCCTGAACCACGTGGCCATCGCGGTGCCCGATCTGGCGGCCGCCTCGGCGCGCTACCGCGACACGCTCGGGGCCAGCGTCGGCGCGCCGCGCGACGAGCCCGAGCACGGCGTCACCGTGGTCTTCATCGAGCTTGCCAACACCAAGATCGAGCTGCTGCATCCGCTCGGCGAGAACTCGCCGATCCGGGGTTTTCTCGAGCGCAATCCGTCCGGCGGCATCCACCATCTCTGCTACGAGGTCGGCGACATCCTCGCCGCCCGCGACCGGCTGAAGGCCGCCGGCGCCCGGGTGCTGGGCTCGGGCGAGCCCAAGACCGGCGCCCACGGCAAGCCGGTGCTGTTCCTGCATCCGAAAGACTTCGACGGCGCCCTGATCGAGCTGGAGCAGGTCTGAGATGGCGATCGCCTCGGCCATGGTGCTCTACTGCGTGATCTGGGCGATCCTGTTCTACCTGATCAACCCGCTCTGGCAGACCAGCCAGTCGGAGGACGGCGAGGTCGTCCCCGGCACGCCCGGCAGCGCGCCGGTCGATGCCATGCTGAGGAAGAAGGCGATCGTCACCACGGTGATCGCCTCGGTGCTGTTCGTGCTGGCCTTTGCCACCATCGAGTTCGGCTGGATCACCCTCGACGATGTCAGCTTCATCGAACTGCCGTCGCAGCGCTGATACCAAGTTGCGCGAAGCGTGATTCATCCACAACCTTGTCATTGCCGGGCTTGACCCGGCAATCCAGCCTTTAGATCAACCGGTTAAGGACTGGATGCCCGGGTCAAGCCCGAGCATGACTTGGGTTGGGATCGGCGCAACTTGGTATGACCGGGTGCTTGCGTCCGACGCGCGCCCGGTCCCTCGCCGCCCGATCGATCTCAGGACACGAGGAGGCTTTGCTCGAGGGTCAACTCTTTCATACCATTGATATTCGCACCGCCGGTCGAATGCATTTCGATTTGCTCGAGCACCGGCGCCGACCAGGTGCGCTTCGCGGGTTCCGGTGGTTGTTCGGCGGATTTTGATCGCCTCATGCTCCGTCCTTCGGATTCGCCGGGATCGCGGCACACAGGAATTCGCCTGCAAGCGGTAATCAAATTGAGCTAAATTTCTGTTAATTGCTCACCCCGGTATTCCGGGGTTTGACCTGGTGATGGTGGCGTGATGGTCTGGAAGGGATCGTGGCCCGTCAACCGGGTGGTATCGGCGACGGTGCGCACGCGGCGGCGGTTCGCGTTAACTCCATCGTGCTCTAAGCGCGCCGCCACAGCCGGTGGAACATGTGGGTATAGGTCGCCACCCCCACCACCGGCACCAGCAGGTTCAGCACCGGCACCGACAGCGGCACCGCCATCAGCGTCCCGGCCAGCCAGATGCGCCAGCGATGGCGCCGGCGCAGGCGCCGCATGGCCGCCGGCTCGAGCCGGCGCAGCGCCACCAGCTCGAAATACTCGCGCCCGAACAGGTAGCCGTTGACGGCCCAGAAGATCAGCGGCGCGAACGGGCCGGAGACCAGGTAGAAGATCATCGCCGCCAGGTTCACCCCCAGCACCACCAGGGTAAAACCAATCGCCCCCTTCACGGCCTCGCCCAGCCCCATCGGGCGCGCGGGCGCAAGTTCCGGGTAATGGCGCGCCTCGACCGCGTCGACGATGCGGTCGAGCATCAGGTTCACGAACATCGCCGC
>JACZTQ010000425.1 GCA_022573605.1 Pseudomonadota bacterium
AGCGCGACCCCGCTGCTTGCTCGGCTGACGTGCCGACGGACTTCGTCACAACGCTCTCCCGGCCAGAGCAATTTCCGCCCCGATGGTAACAGGGCGGCGCTCTAACCTCCTGGTTTGCCGCGATTTCCGAGTCGCAAAGTGAAGTCACTTTGCTGGAAATCGCTCTAGAGCCCGGCGAAGTGCTCCGGCCCGGGCCAGTCCTCGGCCCGCAGCAGGCAGGTCAGCACCGCCGCCAGGCCCGATCTTCCCTTGCACAGGATGAGCGGGCAGGCAATGCCCGACAACAGCCGCTGGCGAAGTGGCGGCAGGCGATCGCTCTCGCCATGGTCGAGATCGGCGATCAGTTTCAGCGCCGCGCGGGGCCGCGCCGTCAGCCGCACCAGGCCGAAACCGCGGATCTCGACCAGCCCGGCGATGTTGGGCGGCGCCGACAGCCACAACCGGCCGGCGCCGTTCGGCCCGGTGCTTTCCGGCCAGACGCCGACACGGTCGTCGGCGATCAACTCGGCGCCGAGCGCGATCATCTCGAGGGCAAGCGTGGTCTTGCCGCTGCCGGCGGCGCCGGTGATCAGCAAGGCGTGCTCGCCGGCGGCGACCGCGCTGCCATGCAGATAGGCCCCCGGTTCCAGATCCGATTCCGGCCCCGACTCTGGCCCCGACTCTGGCCCCGACTCTGGCCCCGGCCCCGGTCGCCCGGCGCTCAAGCCGGCAGTTCCAGGACAAAGCGGGCGCCCTCGATCGGGGAATCGGCGCGGGCATCCGGCGGGCGGATGTTCTCGGCCCAGATCTGGCCGCCATGGGCCTCGACGATCTGTTTCGAGATGCTCAGGCCAAGTCCGGAATGGTTGCCGAACACCTCGCTCGCCGGCCGTTCGCTGTAGAACCGCTCGAAGATCGACTCCAGATTGTCGTCCGGGATGCCCGGCCCCTGGTCCTCGACGGTGATGCGGATCACGCCCTGCGGCAGGCGCGCGCCGGTGATGGCGATGGTGCTGCCGTCGGGCGCGAACGAGAGCGCGTTCTCCAGCAGGTTGGTCACCACCTGGGCGATTCGCACCTCCAGCCCGCGAGCGATCAGCGCCCCCTTGGGTAGGTGGGCGACGATCCCGATCTCACGCTCCTCGCCCTGGGCCCGGATCATCTCGGCCAGCGCCGCGATCACGGCGCTGAGATCGAAGGCGAGCATCCTCTCGCGCACCAGCTCGGCGTCGAGCCGCGAGGCGTTCGAGATGTCGGTCACCAGGCGGTCCAGGCGCTGCACATCCTTCTGGATGACATCCAGAAGCTGCTTTGTCTGCTCCGGCGTGCGGGCGAATTCCATGGTCTCGACGGCGGAGCGCAGCGAGGTCAGCGGGTTCTTGATCTCGTGCGCGACATCGGCCGCGAACGCCTCGATCGCCTCGATGCGCCGGTAGAGCGCGTGGGTCATCCGGATCAGCGCCGCGGACAGGTCGCCAATCTCGTCGGTGCGGTGGGTCAGGTCGGGGATCTCGATCCGATCCGGGTTCAGCGGCCGGGCGCCGCTGATGCCTTCCGGATCGGCCGCTTCGGCCAGTTTGCGGATCGGCTTGGCGATGGTGTTGGCCAGCAGCACCGACAGCGCCACGCTGACCAGGGTGGCGATGATGAAGACCTGGAGGATGACGATGCGCTCGTTCTGGACGATGGCGTTGATGTCCTCGCCCTGGGTCGACAGCACCAGCACCCCCAGCACCGCCTTGAAACGGCGCACCGGCATGGCGACCGAGACGATCAACTCGCCCAGGCTGTTGACCCGGACCGCATGGCTGATCTTGCCCCGCGCCGCCTCGCGCACCTCGCGGTCGCGGCTGATGCCCGCCGTCGGCACCTCGGTGTAGAGCGGCGGCTTGGTGCGGAACAGCTCGACGAAGTTCTTGTAGGCGCGCTCCAGTTGTTTGAGCAGGGGGTTGGCGGTCTCCTGGCCCGGCGGCGCCAGCGCCATGACCTCGATCGGCGCGCCGGAAGGGGCGAGGTCGCGGGTGTCGCCGGTCAGGCGAAGCTGGCGGTCGTAGAGCCGGGCGCGCACCCCGGTCGGCTGTGCCAGCCGGTTCAGCACCACATTG
>JACZTQ010000105.1 GCA_022573605.1 Pseudomonadota bacterium
GGCTCGGTCAGCACCAGGCTGCGCCTGGTCAGCCGGGGCGGCGGCGGCGGCCGTATCGGCGGCGCCGACACCCCGGCCGAGATCGAGGCGGCGCTGAGGCTCGGCAGCAACCAGCGGCGCGGGATTCAGGAGAGCCTGAGCCTGCTCGGCCATGACCCGCGCGGTATCGACGGGCAGTTCGGCCCCGGCAGCCGCACCGCGATCCGCCTCTGGCAGCGCGCCAACAGCCTGGCCGAGACCGGCTACCTGAGCGCCGATCAGGTCACGCTGTTGCAGAGCCAGAGCGCCGAGGCGGCCCGCAGTCCCGAGGACCGCGATCGCGACACCTGGGCGACGACCGGCGCCTTGGGCAGCGGCGACGGCTATCGCGACTATCTCGGCCAGTATTCCGACGGGCTCTACGCCGATGACGCGCGCGACGCGCTGAAACGGATGGCCCGGGCCGGCACCGACGCCGCCGCAAGGCGCGAGCGGGAAATCTGGCGCGAAGCCAAGTACGGCGACCGTCCCCGCGACTATCGCGACTATCTGCGGCTCTATCCCACCGGCATCTGGCAACCCGCGGCGCAAAGGCGGCTGGCCGAACTGACCGGGGGGGCCGCCCCGGCCCTGGTTCCGGCCCCGGTGGTGGCGGACCCGGCAACGGTGGAGAGCGACCTCGGGCTGACCCGCACCGACCGGATGTCGATCGAGCAGCGGCTCAACTATCTCGGCTTCCCGCCGGGAGCGCAGGACGGCTTCTTCGACGCCAGCACCCGCTGGGCCATCGAAGGCTATCAGCGCAACCGCGGCCACGAGGCCACGGGCTATCTCGACCAGCCGACCATTGCCGCGATCATGAACGAGACCAGGGATGTCCGGTCCGGCATCGTCATCGACGGCGCCGCGATCCTGCGCGGCCTGCTGGGCGGCAGCAATTAGGTTCTTTTCCCTCCCCGGCGGCCGGTAGCCGCCGGGGAGGAATGCTCCACGAGCCGGCCGAAATACCTCCCCGAATTTCGCCAACACCCTTGCATCGGCGCGCACCCTTGGGCACAGAGGGAGCGAGCAGTCACAGTCGTTAAAAAAAGCAGCCGATGCCCCGTCTCTATCACCTGCCCCTGTCGCCCTTTTGCCGCAAGATCCGGCTGGTCCTGGCCGAGAAGCGGATCGAGGTCGAGCTGATCGAGGAACGGCCGTGGGAAAAGCGGCTCGACTTCCTGCGGCTCAACCCGGCCGGCAAAGTGCCGGTGCTGATCACCGCCAACGGCCAGGCGCTGTCGGAATCGGCGGCGATCTTCGAGTATCTCGAGGAGACCGTTCCCGAGCCGCCGCTGCTGCCCGCGGATCCGGTCCAGCGGGCCGAGGTGCGCCGCCTGGTCGGCTGGTTCGACGACAAGTTCAACCGCGAGGTGACCGAGAACCTGCTGTTCGAGCGGGTCACCAAGCGGCTGGCGAAGCTGGGCTACCCGGACGGCGCCTGCCTCAAGGCGGGCAGCCAGAACATCCGGGTGCATCTCGACTACGCCACCTTCCTGCTCGAGGGCCACAACTGGCTGGCCGGGCCGCGCCTGACCATCGCCGACCTTGCCGCGGCGGCGCATCTGAGCTGTCTCGACTATGTCGGCGACGTACCCTGGGACGACTACCCGGCGGTGCGCGACTGGTATTCGGTGATGAAGTCGCGGCCCTGTTTTCGCAGCCTGCTGGCCGACCACCTGCCCGGCTTCCCGGCAACCGATCACTACGCCGATCTGGACTTCTGACCTCTCACGGCAATTTGCCCGTCCGTGTTTTGCCGCCACCGGCGGGGAGCCCCATGTCGCTGTCCAGGCGAGGGCAGGCGAATGGGAGGCAAGAAGATGCGTGTATCTGTCCTTGCGGTTCTGGTTATGGCGAGCCTTTTGGCGGCTTGCGGGGCGGCGGATCTCAGCATCCGGACCGACTCGGTAACCGGGCATTTCGGCGCCGGGATGCATGCCGGGCGCATCTCCGGACGCTGACAGCGGCGAACGGAAAACGCCTGCCCGGCGCAAACTCCGGCCGGCGCTGGCCGTCACCGCGCGCCTCGGCCTCGCGGCCTTTGATTACCCGGCCCAGATGGGTGATAAACCGGGCTCCGGCGCTTCCGCGCCGGGCATGCACCCAGAGGCCGGAGTTTGAACGCACCCTCGAAACAGACACCGCGCGCGGCGATCCGTGCCGCGCTGGACAAGCAGGCCCGGGCGCTCGGTTTCGCCGAAATCGCGGTCACCCGGCCGGATGCGATCGCGGCGGCGGGGGCGCGGCTGCGCCAGTGGGTCGGGCAGGGGCGCCATGGCGAGATGGCCTGGATGGAAAGGCGCATCGATTGGCGCGCCAGCCCCGAGGGGCTGTGGCCCGAGGCCCGATCGGTGATCGTGCTGGCCGAGCCCTACACCCCCGCCGACACCCTCGGAGCCGATCCGCTGGCGGTGCTGGGGCAGCCGGAGCGGGGCGCGATCAGCGTCTATGCCCAGGGCCGCGACTACCACGAGGTGGTCAAGAAGCGGCTGAAACGGCTGGGGCGCTGGCTGATCGAACGGCACGGCGGCGAGATCAAGGTCTTCGTCGACACCGCCCCGGTGATGGAGAAACCGCTGGCCGAGGCGGCCGGGCTGGGCTGGCAGGGCAAGCACACCAACCTGGTGTCGCGCCGGCTCGGCTCGTGGTTCTTCCTCGGCGTCATCTTCACCACCCTGGAACTGACCCCCGACAGGCCCCACGACGACCATTGCGGCGCCTGCCGGCGCTGCCTCGACATCTGCCCGACGGCGGCCTTCCCGGCGCCCTATCAGCTCGATGCCAGACGCTGCATCTCCTACCTGACCATCGAGTTGAAGGGGCCGATCCCGCGCGAGCTGCGCCCGCTGATCGGCAACCGCATCTTTGGTTGCGACGATTGCCTGGCGGTCTGCCCCTGGAACAAGTTCGCGGTTGCCGCCAACGCCGCCTATGCCCCGCGCGAGGGGGCCGAGGCGCCGCTGCTGGCCGAGCTTGCGGGGCTCGACGACGCCGCCTTCCGGGCGCGCTTCGCGGGCTCGGGGGTCAAGCGCACCGGGCGCGGCCGGTTCCTGCGCAACGTCATGGTGGCGATCGGCAATTCCGGCGATCCGGGGCTGACCGGGGTGGCCGAAGCGGCCACCCGCGACGCCGACCCGCTGGTCCGCGGCCATGCCGTCTGGGCGCTGTCGCGGCTCGCCGGGGTGGCGCGCTTCCGGGCCGCGATGCGGGCCGATCCGGACCTCTTCGTGGCCGAGGAATGGCGGCTGGGGCTGGCCGAAGTCAGTTCTGGCCCGCCTCCATCATCTGGAGCCTGAGCCGCGCCGCCGCGCCGACAATGCCGTCGCGGTCCAGCTCGATCGCCCGCAGCCAGGCGGCGCGGGCGGCGGCGCGGTTGCCATCAGCCGCCTCCAGCGTGCCGCGCTCGAGCCAGAGCGGGGCCAGCTCCGGGGCAATCTCGCTCGCCCATGACAGGTCGGACCGCGCCGCCACCCGCTGGCCCAGATGCAGGCTGGCGCTGGCCCGCAGCACCAGCAGACCGGCATCGGGCTCGCCCCGGGCCAGCGCGCCGTCGAGATCGTTGACGGCGCCCCGCCAGTCGCCCCGCGCCGCCTTCAGCCGCGCCGACAGGGTCAGCGCCGCGCGCGGCTCGCGCGCCAGCAGCAGCGCGCGCGCGGCGACGCCGCGCCCAATGCCAAGCTCGCCGAGGCCGAGATAGATCTCGCCCGCCTCGATCAGTATGTCCGAGCGCACCTGGTCGGGCAGGGTGCGGTCATCGGCGGCGATCGCGAACATCAGTTCGGCGGCCCGGCGCCCGGCGCCCCGGGCCAGCAGCGCCAGCGCCCGGCAATGGCGCGCCGGGCTCCCGCCCCCGGCCTGCACCCAGCGCCGCGCTTCGACCTCGGCCTTGGCGGGATCGGTGACAACGAGCGCGACGCAGTCGTCATAGATTCCAGCGGTGGCGGGCCCGGCGATGCAGATAGTCACTGCCAAGGCTGGAATTATCGTTCGCAAATGGCGCATATGCCCTTATCCTTTCTCGTCGGAACCTAGCCGAGGGAGCGCGCCGCCACCATGGGCAAATCACCGGTATTGCTGAGTTTCGGGCACGGCTATACGGCGCGGGCGCTGGCCCGGCGCCTGCTGGCGAAGGGTTGGCGGGTGATCGGCACCACCCGCTCCGAGACCCGCGCCGAGGCGATCCGCGCCACCGGGGCCGAGGTGGTGATCTGGCCGCTGTTCAAGGCCGGGCCGCTGCTGGACCTGGCGACGCATATCCTGGTCTCGGCCGGGCCCGAGGCGGGGGACGATCCGGTGCTGATGCATTGCGCCGGGGCGCTGGGGGCGCGCACCGACCAGTTCGACTGGATCGGCTATCTCTCGACCACCGGGGTCTATGGCGACCGCGGCGGCGGCTGGGTCGACGAGACCTCCGCCTGCACCCCGGCGACCGAGCGCGGCGAGTGGCGCCTGGCGGCCGAGCGCGAATGGCTGGCCTACTACCGCGAGACCGGGCTGCCGGTGCATATCTTCCGCCTGGCCGGCATCTACGGGCCGGGGCGCGGCCCGCTGGCCAAGCTGCGCGCCGGCACGGCGCGCCGCATCGTCAAGCCGGGGCAGGTGTTCAGCCGCATCCATGTCGAGGATATCGCCACCGTGCTGGAAGCCTCGATCGAGCGGCCCCATCCGGGTGCGATCTACAATGTCTGCGACGACGAAGCGGCGCCCCCGGAGGAGGTGATCGCCCATGCGGCGGACCTGCTCGGCCTGCCGGAGCCCCCATTGGAGCCGTTCGACCAGGCGGAGATGACGCCGATGGCGCGTTCGTTCTACGCCGAATCGAAAAGGGTCTCGAACGCCCGGATCAAGTCGGAACTGGGGGTGGAACTGGCCTATCCGACCTATCGCGAGGGCCTGGCGGCGCTGCTGGTGGAGGAGATGGAGTAGCGTCATGCCACGGCTTGGCCGGGGCATCTCTCGACAACGCACGAGATTGTCCGGTCGAGCCGGACAATGACGGGTTAGGGGCGAGCCGGCATCGCGCCCTCCAACCTTCCACTTCCCCGGCCCCCCGATCGCGTCGAGGGCAGGCTTGCGCCGGGGCGTGGTGCGTTGGGCGCGCCTCAACCCTCGTAGATCACCTTCGCCGCGCCCGCCTCCAGCACGCCTATCGCCCGGTCGAGGCGCAGATGCGCCAGGCCCCGGCCGCCCGACTGGCTGAACAGCGTGCCCGCCGGCTTGCCCCCGTCCGTCATCGGGGTGGTCACCGGGGTGCCGGGAGCGGCTTCGCCCTCGACCCGGACCCGCACCAGGCGCTTCTTCAGCACGGTCTTGTGGCGCATCCTTGCGGTGACCTCCTGGCCGACATAGCAGCCCTTGCGGAAATCGACCCCGTTCAGCGCCTCGAACCCGGCCTCCAGGATATAGGTCTGGTCCGGCACCAGCTCGATGCCGCTGGCCGGAACCAGGTGGGCGATGCGCAGCGCATCGTAGGCGGCGCGATCCGCCTCTACCGCCCCGAATGCCGCCAACGCCGCCGCCGGGTCGGCGGCGTAGATGCGCCAGCCCAGCGCCGCCGCGCGCGGGTCGGGGACGACCAATTCACCCTCGGGCGCGCCCTCTGTCTCTGGGCCGCCCCAGGCCAGCGCCACCCCCAGCCCGGCCGCGCCGGTCACGGCGGCGTCGCGGCGCATGCAGTAGATGCGCAAACGCTGCGCCAACGCCTCGGCGCGGTCGGCGGCGACATCGATCAACAGCGCCCCGTCCGGCCCCTCGAGCAGCAGGAAATCGAACAGGTACTTGCCCTGCGGCGTCAGCAGCGCGGCGTAGAGCGCGCGGCCCGGCGCCAGCCGGTCGATGTCGTTGGTGACGACATTCTGCAGCACGTCGCGCACATCCGCGCCCGCCATGCGCAGCACGCTGCGCTGGCGATCGACAAAACCCTGCAATCCGCTCATATCCGTATCCCTCCCGGCCTGCCCGGCAATATAGGCTGGGCGCCGCGCCGCGCCCAGCGCTATAAGGTGATCCATTCAAGAACGGATACCGCCATGACCCTGCCGACCCGGATCGAGCGCGCCGAGGGGCGCGCCTCGCCAGCCTTCGTGATCTTCCTGGCGCTGATGACCGCGGTCGTCGCCATGACCATCGACGCGGTGCTGCCCGCGCTCGACGCGATCTCGGACGAACTGGGGTTCGAAGGGGCCAACGACCGGCAACTCATCGTCATGCTGGTGTTCGTCGGCATGGGGCTGAGCCAGGTGGTCTACGGGCCGCTGTCGGACAGCATCGGGCGCAAGCGCACGGCGATGTTGGGCTGGGCGGTGTTCATCGCCGGCACCGTGCTGGCGATGGCCGCGACCACCCCGGCGATGATGTTCGCCGGGCGGCTGTTGCAGGGCCTGGGCGCCGGCGGGCCGCGCATCGTCGCCATGGCGGTGGTGCGCGATCTCTATGAGGGCCGGCCGATGGCCCGGATCCTGTCGCTGGTGATGACCAGCTTCATGCTGGTGCCGATGCTGGCGCCGATCGTCGGCCAGGGGGTCGAGGCGATCGGCGGCTGGCGGGCGATCTTCGGGCTCTACCTCGCCATGGCGCTGGTCTCCGGCGGCTGGTACCTGATCGGGGTGCCGGAGACGCTCGACCCCGCCCAGCGCCGGCCGCTGAGCCCGGGACCGGTGTTCGCCGCCTTCGCCGAGGTGCTCGGCACCCGCTCGACGATGTTCTATACCTTCAGCGCGGGGCTGGTGTTCGGCGCTTTCGTGGTCTATCTGGCCACCGCCCAGCAGGTGCTGGAGGAGGGCTACAAGCTGGGTCCGCTGTTCCCCTGGGCGTTCGGCGTGCTGGCCCTCGCCTTCGCCCTGGCCAGTTTCGCCAACAGCCGGCTGGTGATGCGCTTCGGCATGCGCCGGCTGTCGCTGATCGCCCTGGTGCAGATGATCGCGGTCAGCGCGCTGGCGGTCGTGCTGACCCGAATGGGCGGCAATGGCGGGGTGCCGCCGCTCTGGCTGTTCATGGTGCTGATGTCGCTGATCTTCTTCTCGGTGGCGGTGCTGTTCGCCAATTTCAACGCCCTGGCGCTGGAGCCGCTGGGCCATCTCGCGGGCACCGCCGCCTCGGTGGTCAACACGGTGGCGATCCTGGGCTCGCTGCCGGTCGGCTATCTGATTTCGCGGAGCTACGACGGCTCGCTGGTGCCGCTGTTCACCGGTTTTGCCGTGCTCGGCCTCGGCGCGCTGGTGTTCATGGCGCTGGCCGAACGGGTGCGGGTGCCGGCATGAGCGCATGAGCGCGCCGGTCTCGGTGGTGATCCCGACACTGGAGGCGGCGGACCGCATCGGTCCTTGCCTCGGCGCGCTGGGCGAGGCGGTGATGGAAGGGGTGATCCACGAGGTCATCGTCGCCGATGGCGGCTCGGCCGACGCCATCGCCGAGGTGGCCGAGGCGGTCGGCGCAAGGCTGGTCATCACCCCGCGGGGCAGGGGCAAGCAGCTCGCCGCCGGGGCCCGGGCGGCGCGCGGCGACTGGCTCCTGTTCCTCCACGCCGACACGGTGCTGGCGCCGGGCTGGGCCGCGGCGGTGCTGGCCCATGTCCGGACCCGGCCCGAGTGTGCAGGCTACTTCGCCCTGCGCTTCGACACCCAAGGCAATGCACCCAGTCCGGCGGCCCGCATCGTCGCCGGCTGGGCCAACCTGCGCGCCGCCCTGTTCGCGCTGCCCTATGGCGACCAGGGCCTGCTGATCAGCCGGGCGCTTTACGACCAGGCCGGCGGCTACCCGCCGATTCCGCTGATGGAGGATGTGGCGCTGGTCCGCCGGATCGGGCGGCGGCGGCTGGCCCGGCTGGACGCGGCGGCGGTGACCTCCGCCTCGCGCTACGGCGCCGATGGCTGGCTCCGGCGCGGCTGGCGCAACCTGACCACGCTGGCGCTGTATTTCCTCGGCGTCGCCCCGGAGCGGCTGGCCCGGCGCTATGCCCCGGGTGAGTATGGGGGCCGCTAGTGCGGCGCACCCTGGTCATCTTCCTCAAGGAGCCCCGCCCCGGCCGGGTCAAGACCCGGCTCGGCCGCGACATCGGCATGGTCGGGGCCGCGTGGTGGTTCCGCCACCAGAGCGCGCGGCTGATCCGGCGCCTGGGCCACGACCGGCGCTGGCGAACCGTGCTCGCCGTCAGCCCCGGCCGCGAGGGGCTGGCGAGCCGGGTCTGGCCCGCCCATATGGCGCGCTGGCCGCAAGGGCCGGGCGACCTGGGCTGTCGCATGGGCCGGGCGTTGCGCGCCATGCCGCCCAAGATGCCACCAGGCCCGGTGATCATCATCGGGGCCGACATTCCGGGGCTGAGGCCGGCCCATGTGGCCGAGGGATTCGGCCTGCTGGGGCGCCACGACGCGGTGCTCGGCCCGGCGCCCGACGGCGGCTACTGGATGATCGGGCTGCGCCGCAGCGGCCGGGCGGTGCCGGCGGGGCTGTTTGACGGCGTGCGCTGGTCCTCGGCGCATGCGCTGGCCGATACGGTGGCCAGCCTCGCGCCGCTCGACGTCGGGTTCGCGGCGACGCTGCGCGATGTCGACGAGGCCGCCGACCTTCACGCCTGATGCCCCGGCCCATTGATCCCTGACCACGGGCCGGGACCTCACTCGATCTCGAACACGCCCTCGACCTCGACGATGGCGCCGCGCGGCAGGCTGGACGAGCCGACCGCCGCGCGCGAATGCCGCCCAGCCTCACCAAAGACCCGGCCCATCAGCGATGAAGCGCCGTTGATCACCTGCGGATGCTGGGTGAAGGTGGCGTCGCAACTGACGAAGCCGGTCAGCTTGACCACGCGGGTGACCCGGTCCAGATCGCCGGTCGCCGCCTTGGCCTGGGCCAGCAGGTTGACCGCGCACAGCGCCGCCGCCTCCGCCGCCAGCGCCAGCTTCGAGCCCGGCGCCGGGACGCCGTCGGCGGCGTGGTCGGCGGCGGTAAGCTGGCCGGCGGCCAGCCCGTCGCCGCCGATCGGCAACTGGCCCGAGACGAACAGCAGGTTGCCGGTCCGCACGAAGGGCACGTAATCGGCCAGCGGCGCCACCGGTTCGGGCAGCTCGATGCCCATCTCCGCAAGCCGCGCCTCGATCCGTCCGGCCATGATTCGATCCTCCCGTGGCGATCCCCTGACGGGCCGGAGTATGGGCCGGCGCGCGCTGCCGCGGCAAAGGAAAAATCCCGGCCCGGTAATTTCGCCCGGCCCGCTCTTGCAAGCGCATTCATCTGCCGCCAGACTGCGGCACCGGGACATATTGCACTGCACCAAATCTGCTGCGGGTTTCGCGCGCGATTTGAAAACATGGATGCGAGAACCGACTGGGAGGACAGGATGAGCGAAGCAACGACCCACCCCGTGCCCGCCGCCGTGGCGGCGCATGCGCTGATCGACAACGCCGGATACCGGGAAATGTATCAGGCCTCGATCGACGACCCGGAGGCGTTCTGGGGCGAGCACGGCAAGCGGCTCGACTGGATCAAGCCCTATACCAGGGTCAGGAACACCAGCTTCGACTATGACAACATCACCATCGAGTGGTTCGCCGACGGCACCCTGAACGTCGCCGCCAACTGCATCGACCGGCACCTGGCGACCCGCGCCGACCAGACCGCGATCATCTGGGAGGCCGACGACACCGACCTCTCG
>JACZTQ010000106.1 GCA_022573605.1 Pseudomonadota bacterium
CCCCATCGCAGCGACGGCGACAGCCACATATATGACAAGCATCCACAGTCTGTTCGCATGGGGCACTCGGAACGTGATATGAGCCATAAAAATTACTCCTTACGTCGAATGGTATATGCCAAAATCAAGCCAAGAGTATTCGGTGGAACCGCCAGATTCTTGTTATCGGAGCCAATTTATTCGCGATTCCATGGTCACTCGCACAATTGCTCTCTATCCTGCCCACCAGACATGTGTCAGTGTGGCAAGTTAGTAGCATCAAGCCGACCAAAGATCGTGGAATTACGGAGTAGGCGACTCCCAGCGCGGCTTCCGGAGCGGACTGTTAGGCTAAATCTCTCCCCGTAACTAGGGTCGTGGAAGCGTAACAAGACCTCGCTGAATTCTTGGCTGCGTCATATTATACTGCCGGGCACCATCCGTCAATGGTGCATCCGCACCAATCGCTAGTGCACATGCAATTTGAGTGAAGAGACGCAGGCTGAATATACCAGGCAAGCTGCTGCATCGCATTTCCACATAACTCGCGCTAAACTAACCGTGGTCTGGGATTGTTGGTGAATGTCTTATGCTATGAAACTAGTGCTTGTACGGCATGGAGTAACACTGGGAAACACCGAGGGAAGACTGCTCGGCCATGCCGATTTCAGCCTTTCTGAGGAAGGTAGAGCTCAGTCTGAGAGACTGCGAGACAGATTCGAGGAAGAAGGCTTTCAGCCAACTCACATTTACACAAGTCCGCTGCTACGTGCGGCGGAGACGGCCGGCATCGTGTCATCTTTGTGCTGCGCCAAATAATGATATACCGTCCTCTCCTCCCACTTCCACCTACTACCTAAAAATCAACCCGCCTAACTGCGAGGTTTAATCTGGTACAATCATCGTGGGCAGGTCAAGAGCATTTGAATGAGCCCTGTCCCAATCTGGGCCGCATAAGGAGCGCAAGTAGATGCGAGGAGTTGGAGTATTTGAATTTGGGGCCCCGGATGTCCTTCAGGTATTCGATCTGCCTGAAGTGCACGCCGGACCAGGTGAAGTCAGAGTCCGCGTGCACGCCGCGGCAGTCAATCCAACTGACCTCTCACTTAGGATTGGGGCCAGAGCCGAAACACTCCGCATGATCCCGCCTCCCTATGTGCCTGGCATGGACGCCGCCGGGGTGCTCGACCTGTGCGGTTTCTCGCGCTTTGCGGTCTCGGGGGCGGGGGCGGACGAGTGGTTGCGCGGGCTGGTCACCGGGGCGCTGCCGAAGATCGGCCGCATCGGGCTGGTCTATTTCGCCGATGCGCGGGGCCGGATCGTGACCGAGATGTCGGTCACCCGGCTGGCCGAGGACCGCTACAACCTGATCACGGCGGCCACGGCGCAGAGCCACGACTTCGAGTGGCTGGAGCGGCATCTGCCGGCGGGCAGCGCGATCTCGATCGAGGACCGGACCGAGGATGACGGCACGCTGATCCTGGCCGGGCCGCGCTCGCGCGATATTCTGGGCGCGATCTGCGCCGCCGATCTGAGCCAGCCCTGGCTCAGCCATCAGGAAGCGGAGATCGCGGGCAAGGGTGTGCGGCTGCTCCGGGTCTCGTTCACCGGCGAGCTGGGCTGGGAAATCCACGCCGCCGTGGCCGATATGGGGGCGGTTTTCGATGCGCTCTGGGCCGCCGGGCAGCCGCGGGGGCTCAAGCCCTTCGGCATGTATGCCCTCGACAGCCTGCGCCTCGAGAAGGGCTACCGGACCTGGAAGGGCGATCTCTCGACCGACTACACCATGTTGCAGGGCGGGCTGGAGCGCTTCGTCAGGCTCGACAAGGCGCAGGATTTCCCCGGCAAGGCGGCGCTGATGAGCGAAAAGCAGCAGGGGGTAGCCAAGCGCTTCGCCACCCTGATCGTCGCGGCGGGCGACTGCGACGCGCCCTACATGTCGACGATCTGGAAGAGTGGCGAGGTGGTCGGCGAGACCACTTCGGGGGCCTGGGGCTACCGGGTCGGGGCCTCGATCGCGCTCGCCATGGTGCGGGCCGATTGCGCAGCGCCCGGCACCGAACTGGAGGTCGAGATCTACGGCCGGCGCCATAAGGCGACGGTGCAGCCCGACCGGCCGCTGTGGGACCCCGAAAACGCGAGGCTGAAGGCATGAGCGCTCCGGCGGGAGCGGCGCGCCAGCGGCCATGCCCGTGCGCGCACGGGCCGGCAGGACCAGGGGTCCTGCCGCTGCGCTCTGTGAGCGCAGATGGCCGCCCTGGACCTAGCTCCGGCGTTGATCCCGGAAGGGCGGGACGGGAGGGGCTGCGATGAGCCGGGTCACCTTGCTCGACGGCGGCATGGGGCAGGAGCTGGTCCGGCGCTCGGCGCAGCCGGCGCACCCGATGTGGTCGGCGCATGTGATGATCGACGAGCCGGAGATCGTGCAGGCGGTCCACGCCGAATACCTGCGCGCCGGGGCCCGGGTGCTGACCCTGAACACCTATTCGACCACGCCCGGGCGGCTCACCCGGTTCGGCATGGCGGAGCAGTTCGCGCCGATGCAGCGCCGGGCCCTCGAGCTGGCCCGCGCCGCGATCGACGCGACCGGGATCGAGGCCACCATCGCCGGCTGCCTGCCGCCGCTGGTCGGCAGCTATCATCCGGAACTGCTGCCGCCCTACGACGACATGCTGGCCGAGTACCGCCAGATCGCGGCGGCGCAGGCGGGCCATGTCGATTTCTTCCTCTGCGAGACCATGTCGAAGGCCGAGGAAGCCCGCGCCGCGGCCACCGCGGCGGCGGAGACCGGCCGCCCGGTCTGGGTCGCCTGGACCCTGGCCGAGACCCTGCACGAGGACGGCACGGCCCGGCTGCGCAGCGGCGAGACCATCGCCGAGGCGATCGCGGCGCTCGACGGGCTGCCGGTGGCGGCGCTGCTGGCGAACTGCTGCCCGCCGGAGGTGATCGACGCGGCGCTGCCGGAGCTGGTCGCCGCCGGCCGGCCGGCGGGCGGATACGCCAACGCCTTCACCCCGATCCCGCCCGGGTTCAAGCTTGGCCAGACCGTCGATATGCTGTCGGCGCGCACCGACCTCGACCCCGAAGCGATTGCCGACTTCGCCCTCGGCTGGATCGCCGGGGGCGCCAGCATCGTCGGCGGCTGCTGCGAGGTCGGCCCGGCGCATATCGCGGAGATCGCCCGGCGATTGTGCGACGCGGGCCATGAAATCATCGGAGGCACCAATGGCTGATATTCCCAACAAGGCCCGCGCGGTGATCATCGGCGGCGGCGTGGTCGGCTGCTCGGTGGCCTACCACCTGACCAAGCTCGGCTGGTCCGACGTGGTGCTGCTGGAGCGCAAGCAGTTGACCTGCGGCACCACCTGGCACGCCGCCGGGCTGATCGGACAGTTGCGCGCCAGCCAGAACATGACCCGGCTGGCGAGGTATTCCCAGGAGCTCTATTTCGGGCTCGAGGCCGAGACCGGCATCGCCACCGGGATCAGGCGCAACGGCTCGATCACGCTGGCCCTGACCGAGGACCGCAAGGAGGAGCTTTATCGCGGCGCCTCGATGGCGCGGGCCTTCGGGGTCGAGGTCGAGGAGATCAGCCCGGCGGAGGTCAAGAGCCGCTATCCGCACGTCAATATCGACGACGTGGTCGGCGCCGTCTACCTGCCCAAGGACGGCCAGGGGGATCCGGCCAATATCGCGCTGGCGATGGCCAAGGGCGCGCGCATGGGCGGGGCCAGGGTGATCGAGGGCGTCAAGGTCAGCGCCATCCACCAGGCCGATGGCCGGGTCACCGGGGTGAGCTGGCGGCGGGGCGACGAGAGCGGCGGGATCGAGGCCGATTTTGTTGTCAACTGCGCCGGTATGTGGGGCCGCGAGGTCGGCCGCATGGCCGGGGTCAACGTGCCGCTGCACGCCTGCGAGCATTTCTACATCGTCACCGAGCCGATCGAGGGGTTGCAACAGCTTCCGGTGCTGCGCGTCCCCGACGAGTGCGCCTATTACAAGGAGGACGCCGGCAAGTTCCTGCTCGGCGCCTTCGAGCCCAACGCCAAGCCCTGGGGCATGGACGGCATCCCGGAGGATTTCTGCTTCGACCAGCTGCCCGAGGATTTCGACCATTTCGAGCCGATCCTGGAGCGCGCCGTGAAGCGCATGCCGATGCTGGCCAGCGCCGGCATCCACACCTTCTTCAACGGGCCCGAAAGCTTCACCCCCGATAACAGCTATTATCTCGGCGAGGCGCTGAACCTGCGCAATTTCTTCGTCGCCGCCGGGTTCAACTCCACCGGCATCCAATCGGCCGGCGGCGCCGGGATGGCGCTGGCGCAGTGGATGGAGGACGGCGAGAAACCCTTCGACATGGGCGATATCGACATCGCCCGGATGCAGCCGTTCCAGGGCAACAAGAAGTATCTTGTCGAGCGCGTTACGGAATCGCTGGGCCTGCTCTATGCCGACCATTTCCCCTATCGCCAGAAGGCCACCGCGCGCGGCATACGGCGCACCCCGTTCCACGACTATCTGCTGGCGCGCGGCGCGGTGATGGGCGAGGCCGCCGGCTGGGAGCGCCCCAACTGGTTCGCCAACGAGGGCCAGAAAGCCGAATACGAATACGGCTGGAAGCGCCAGAACTGGTTCGCCAACGCCGCCGCCGAGCAAAACGCCATCCGCACCAATGTGGGCCTCTACGACATGACCTCGTTCGGCAAGATCCGGGTCGAGGGACGCGACGCCGAGGCGGTGCTGAACCGCATCTGCGGGGCCGGCATGTCGGTGCCGGTGGGCAAGATCGTCTACACCCAGTTCCTCAATTCGCGCGGCGGCATCGAGGCCGACGTGACCGTGACAAGGCTGGCCGAGACCGCCTACCTGGTGGTCACCCCGGCGGCGACCCGCCCGGCCGACCAGGCCTGGTTGCGCCGCCACGCCGGCGACGCCAACGTGGTGATCACCGACGTGACCGCCGGCGAGGGCGTCCTGGCGGTGATGGGGCCGAACGCGCGCAAGCTGATGCAGGCGGTCAGCCCGAACGATTTTTCCAACGAGGTCAATCCCTTCGGCACCGCCCAGGAGATCGAAATCGGCCTCGGGCTGGCCCGGGTCCACCGGGTCAGCTATGTCGGCGAGCTGGGCTGGGAGATCTATATCTCCACCGACCAGGCGGCGCATGTGTTCGAGACCCTGGAGGAGGCCGGGCGGGAATTCAACCTCAAGCTCTGCGGCATGCAGATGATGGATTGCTGCCGGATCGAAAAGGGTTTC
This sequence comes from Pseudomonadota bacterium, assembly GCA_022573605.1. Lineage (GTDB taxonomy): Bacteria > Pseudomonadota > Alphaproteobacteria > Rhodobacterales > Rhodobacteraceae > Thermohalobaculum. The sequence continues at coordinate 5,239 of JACZTQ010000106.1, forward strand.
CGCCATTTCGGCCATGACATCACCTCCGGCGACCATGTGCTCGAGGCCGGGCTGGGTTTCGCGGTCAGGACCGCCAAGCCCGATTTTGTCGGCCGCGCGGCGGTGCTGGAGAAAAAGGAGGCCGGGCTGGAGCGCCGCCTGGTGCAGTTCAAACTGACCGATCCGGAGCCGCTGCTCTACCACAACGAGCCGATCCTGCGCGACGGCGAGATCGTCGGCTACCTCACCTCGGGCGGCTACGGCCACCATCTCGGGGCCGCCATCGGCATGGGCTATGTGCCCTGCGCCGGGGAGAGCGCGGCGGAGCTGCTGGCGTCGGGCTACGCGATCGAGATCGCCGGGGTGCGGGTCGCGGCGGAGGTCAGCCTGAGGCCGATGTACGACCCGAAAGCGGAGAGGGTGAAGGTGTGAGCAATATCCAGGCCAAGGCCGAGGCCTTTCGCGCCCTGCACCGCCCCGGCGCGCCGTTCATCATCCCGAACCCCTGGGACGCGGGCTCGGCGCAGATGCTGGCGGCGCTCGGGGCGCGGGCGCTGGCGACCACTTCGTCGGGCTCCGCCTTCGCCCTGGGCAAGCGCGACATGGGCCATGTGAGCCGGGACGAGACGCTGGCCTATTGCCGGGCGATCGTCGCCGCCACCCCGCTGCCGGTGAGCGCCGACCTGGAGAACGGTTTCGGCGAGGCGCCGGAGACCGTCGCCGAGACGGTGCGAATGGCGGCGCAGGCCGGGCTGGTGGGGTGTTCGATCGAGGATACCGCGCTGCCGATCTCCGGGGCCTATGACTTCGACCTGGCGCTCGAGCGGGTGCGGGCGGCGATTGCAGCGGCGCGCGGCCTCGGGTTCGCGTTCATGCTGACGGCGCGCGCCGACGGGATCCTGACCGGCGCTTACGGTCCGGCCGAGGCGCTACGGCGGTTGCGGGCCTTCGATGCGGCGGGGGCGGACGTGCTCTATGCGCCGCTGCTGCCGATGGACGACACGGCCGCGCTCTGCGCCGGCACCGCCACCCCGGTGAACGCGCTGGCGGCGGGAAAATTCGTCCACGTTCCGCTGGCGGAGTTCGCCGCCGCCGGGGTGGCGCGGATCAGCATCGGTGGAGGCCTGGCGCGGCTGACCTGCGCGACGATCCGCGATGCCGCGCGGGCGATGTTCGGCGACGGCGATTTCTCGGTGCTTGCGGGCGCCATCGGCTCCGGCGCGGTCGCGAGCATCGTGCGGGCGGGCGCCAAGGGCGAGCGGGTTTCGGGCAAGCCGGGCGAGAGCTGAGTCATCCGGGGTCCGGCAATGACGGCGAGGCCGGGGTGCGCCGGGGCCGGGCGGCATCGTCGCGGCCCTCCCCCCCGACCCCTTCTCCGGGGCTTACGCGGCCGCATCTGCGGCCACGGTCCCCTGCGAAGCCCAAAGGGAGTGGGGGGCGCTAGCGGCGGGGGCGGCGGAGCCCAAAAGGCGCACAAGCGGCTTTTGGAACAGGCTCACACCAGCGGACCGGAGAGATCACGCCATGGAACAGACTGACACCACCAAACGCAGCCGCCGCGGCCCGGGTCGCATGGGGGGCCGCGCGGCCCGACAGGCGCTGCGCGCCGCACCGCTGGCCGACGATGTCCGCCCGGTGCGGGCCGGAATGGCGGGGGGCACCTACAACCCGTTTTCCGAGGCCGACATGCAGCGCATCCACGCCACCGCGCTGGACGCGCTGGAGCAGATCGGGCTGGCCGACGCGCCGCCGTCGGGGGTCGAGATCCTGACCGGGGCGGGGGCGATCCTGGGCGATGACGGGCGCATCCGCTTCCCCCGCGCGCTGGTCGAGGACATGCTGGCGCTGGCGGCGCGCGACCTCACCATCTGCGCCCGCGACCCCAAGCACGACCTGCATCTGAGCGGCACCAAGGTGCATTACGGCACCGCCGGGGCGGCGGTGCATATCGTCGATGTCGAGAAGCGCGAATACCGCGACTCGACGGTGCGGGACCTCTACGACGCGGCGCGCATCGCCGACACCCTCGACAACGTGCATTTCTTCCAGCGCCCGATGGTCTGCCGCGATATCACGGACAACCTGGAGATGGATCTGAACACGGTCTACGCCTGCGTGCGCGGCACCACCAAGCATGTCGGCACCAGCTTCACCGAGCCGAGCCACATGGAACCGGCGTTCGAGCTGATCCACCTGCTGGCGGGCGGCGAGGAGAAGTGGCGCGAGCGGCCTTTCATCTCGGGCTCGATCTGCTTCGTGGTGCCGCCGATGAAGTTCGCCACCGAGGCCTGCCAGGTGATGGAGACCTGCATCCGCGGCGGCATGCCGGTGCTGCTGCTCTCCGCCGGGCAGGCCGGCGCCACCGCCCCGGCGCCGCTGGCAGGCGCGATCGTGCAGGCGGTGGCGGAGTGCCTGGCGGCGGTGGTCTATGTCAACGCCCTGGCGCCCGGCTGCCCGGCGATCTTCGGCACCTGGCCGTTTGTCTCCGACCTGCGCACCGGGGCGATGTCCGGGGGGTCCGGCGAGCAGGGGCTGCTGACCGCGGGCTGCGCCCAGATGCATCGCTTCTACGACCTGCCGGGGGGCGCGCCGGCGGGCATCGCCGACGCCAAGCTGCCCGACATGCAGGCCGGCTGGGAGCAGGGCATCTCGAACGTGATGGCCGGGATGGCCGGGCTCAACATGATCTACGAGGCGGTCGGCATGCACGCCAGCCTGCTCGGCTTCTGCCTCGAGAGCCTGATTCTCGGCGACGACATGCTGGGCCACTGCCTGCGCTGCGTGCGCGGCATCGAGGTCACCGACGACACCCTGTCGCTGGAGGTGATGCGCTCGGTGGTGCTCGACGGGCCGGGGCACTACCTCGGCTCGGAGCAGACCCTGGGGCTGATGCAGACCGAGTATGTCTATCCCTCGCTGGGCGACCGGAGCACGCCCAAGGAATGGCTCGAGATCGGCCGCCCGGACCTGGTGGCGAAAGCGATCGCCAGGAAGCGCGAGATCCTCGATAGCTATTTCCCGCGGCATCTGCCCGACGAGATCGACCAGGCGGTGCGCGAGAGGTTCACCATCCACCTGTCGCGCAAGGCGGTGGGGTTGTAGGGCGATTTCGGGCCGAGGGGGTATCTTTGGCTCGGGATTGCGCCGGGCCGCGTGCTCATCGGCTGGCGATGCGCGTGGCGATGTCCGCCCACGGGCCGGCAATGGCCGGCCGGAAAGGACCCGGCGGATTGCCCGGCCGGGCGGGAGCGGGGTGTGAAAAAGGAGGATTTCACGCGTGAAATGGGGGTCAAGTTATTGAATTTGAACGAAATACGAAAAATAGGGTAGTTATGGTTAATGAGACTCTAACGCATCGGCGCGCAGGCGGATTTGCCGGAAGAACAGCCGTGAACAGACATTCGCGGTTCCCGTGGGGGGCGCAATCTGACCCGATTGAGACATTCGATCCGATGGGTAGGGCACCGGTAGTCTTTGGCCGATTGTGGTCAAGCGGTTAACAAACCAGTTTTCAAATCTTTAGCGAATCATTATGATCATAGTTGCGGTGTATAGGGCGAGCGTTTGCTATGACACAAACAGGAGGAGATTGGATATGGCAAGCGACGATGTAGTATTGGGTCCAATAGCGGATGGAGCAATAAAGAAAATCGCGACGCTGGCTGATCAGTATAAAAAGTATGGATATTCTGCCTTTACTGTCGCAGCAGGCGTGGCTTTAATATTATTCACTTTCGTGATAGCTGCGCAAACCGACCCTTCGAATCCAGAATCCACGTTTTGGAATTTCAGCACAAAGGAAGAGATCGTATTTCTTTCTGCAGGATTAATATTAGTTGTACTCGGCGGTATCAATTTGGTAGTCAAAAGTATACTTATTCATCGCCTAGATGTGCTTGGTATACAAGTGCGGATCGAAAGCATCCGAGCTGGAACAGAAAACTTAAAATTGCTTCAGGAAACTACTGATGCTCTTAACAAGGTGAATCGTTTGCTCGCAGAGAGCAAACAAACAGAATTACCTGAAGGCTGAGTTGCCTAAATGGACCTTGCATTTGGCGCTTTTCGCTGCGCTCGTTTGGCGCAACTGAGGGCACTTGTTGGTTGTGATGCGACCATCGGGAGCCGGGACTCAGAGGCTCCGGGTTGTTGGTTAGGGGCAATTAATTGAAGGTAGGCTTCCGGATTCGACAACTCGTAGCGCGGCGGCTTCTGGCCCGACCGAGACCAACGCCGCCTCGGTCAGTTGATCCGGAAAGGGATCAAAAGCGGACGCCGCGAGCATCGCGGGCCTTCCCGCGTTCGCGAGGAAACCCCCTACCCGAACAACTCGTGGCACAGCTCCAGCGCCTCGACCAGCTTGTCGACCTCGGCCCGCGTGTTGTAGCGGCCGAACGAGGCCCGGCAGGTGGCGGTGGCGCCGGGACGGGTCATCAACAAGC
>JACZTQ010000426.1 GCA_022573605.1 Pseudomonadota bacterium
GCAGCCGATCTGGCGGCGCACCTCGGCCAGGCATTCCAGCCCGCCCTCCAGCCCCAGCCCGCGCTTGGCCGAAAGCGAGGTGCGGTTGGCCTTGTCGTAGGAGGCCTTGAAGATCAGCCCGATGCCGCGCGCCGCGCACAACTCGGCCAGCGTGCCGGCGATGTCGAGCGAGTGCTGCACCCCCTCGGCCTGGCAGGGCCCCGAGATCAGCGCGAACGGCAGGTTGGCGGCGATCCGCACCGATCCGATGGCGATGGTCTGGGCCGTGCCGGTGGTCATGGGGCCTCCCTCGGGCGCCGGTTGCTCCGCGCGTCGGCGCGGGTCGAGTGATGTAAAGCCCGAAATGGCGCCGGAAGGCAAGCATGTCGGCCCAGGCAATAACGGCTCGCCACCGCGCGCCCGCGCCGCCAGAGCCTTATCCGGCCTGATGGAATCAGGCTTGAGGCTCTAGCCATTGTTTTTACGCAATTTCCGAGTCGCTAAATGAGTTCATTTGGCTCGAAATTGCTCTATATACGCCCCATGATCGATTTGTTCCGAAGACTGGCCGGGCGCACCGGCGACGAACGCCCGGCCCAGGCCGATGAGCGCACCGCACTTGCCGCCCTGCTGGTCGAGGCGGCCCATGCCGACGGCAGCTACGAGGCCGAGGAAAGCGCGCGCATCGCGCGGGTTCTGGCGACCCGCTACGACCTCTCCGCCGCGGAGGCGGCCGCCTTGCGCGCCGCCGGCGAGGCGGTGCAGGCCGAGGCCCTCGACCTGGTGCAATTCACCCGGGTGGTCAAGAAAGCGGTGCCCCACGAGGAGCGCGTGCGGGTGATCGAGGCGGTCTGGGAGGTCATCTATGCCGACGGCGTGCGCGAGATGCACGAGAGCGCCCTGATCCGCCTGCTCTGCGGGCTGCTGCACATCGCGGACCGCGACGCCGGGCTGGCCCGCCAGCGGGTGGCGGCGCGGCTGGGGATCGAATAGGAGGTTAGCGGGCCTCCGCCGTCCCCGGCGCCCGGCCGCGCGCCCCATTCGGCAAAGGAAGCCCGCGATGGCCACCCCGATCGGTCACGACCAACATTCCGCGGCCCGCAGCGGCATTCTGCTCATCGTGCTCGGTCTCAGCATGGCGGCCCTGACCGGCGCGCTGATGAAGTCCCTGACCTCGGAGCTTTCGCCGATGCTGATCGGCTGGTTCCGCTTCACCGGCTATTTCCTGATCATGGTGCCGTTCGCGCTGGCCCGGGTCGGGCGCCGGGCCTTCCGGCCGCCGCGGATCGGCATCCAGATCGTGCGCGGGCTGCTGCTCGCTGTCGGCACCCTGTCGTTCATGACCGGGGTGCGCCACCTGGATTACGCCGACGCCATCGCCATCCTCTACGTCTACCCCTTCCTGATGACCCTGATGGCGCCGCTGATCCTGGGCGAGCGGGTCAGCGCGATCGGCTGGGTCGGCGTTTTCGGCGGCTTCGGCGGCGTGCTCCTGGTGGTGCGGCCGGAGTTCCGCAATTTCGATGTCAGCGCCCTTTACGTGCTGTTCACCGGGTTTCTCGTCGCCTTGCAGATGCTGCTCAACCGCAAGCTCGGGACCCTGTCGGACCCGGCCGTGATTTCGATGTGGGGGGCGCTGGTCGCCTCGCTGGTCATCATGCTGACCCTGCCGTTCGGCTGGCAGCCGGTGAGCGCGGCCCAGCTCGGCATCCTGGCGCTGATGGCGGTGACCAGCGCGATCAGCCAGACGCTGATGATCATGGCTTTGGCGCGCACGCCGGCCTCCGACCTGGCGCCCTTCACCTACTCCGAGATCGTCTCGGCGGTGCTGATCGGACTGGTCATGTTCGGAACCCTGCCGGACGCGCTCTCATGGGCCGGGATCGGGCTGATCACGCTCAGCGGCGTCGTCGTCGCCCGGGTTCAGGCGTTGCGCGCGGTGGTGCGCCGCCAGCCGAAGATCTGAGCCGGGGCGCCCCCTCATACCAGCTTGCATTGACTGGAACCCATGGCCCATGCCCCGGCCCCCGAGCCGGGGCCTCGATGGGCAGGGTGCGCCTGCCCCATCGAGGTCCCGGATCAGGTCCGGGACATCGGCGCA
>JACZTQ010000107.1 GCA_022573605.1 Pseudomonadota bacterium
AAGAAGTCTCGCCGAGTCGAGTCTTCGACCGGAGTCGAATAGTCTCGCCATGTCGAGTCTTCGACCGGAGTCCGGAGTCTGCAACTGATTACTGATTACTGAAAACTGACAGCTTTTCCCCCGTGTCACCATCAAATCGGGCTGAAAAAATGCAAGTGGTTTTATGACAGCCGGTTAAAGGCGAAAATGAAGAAAAAAAAGTGCTCAAAAGGTGACAAATGTGACATTTAGACACCTGGATAATTGCGATTGGAGGCTGTCAGAAACGATTCGTTGGCAGTTTACCATGTCAAACAGAGTATGAAAGATACGCCAATGAACACGAAAGTGACCAATACGATGGATTCCACCAGGTTCCCGCATGGTTCAGGTCCACGCCGATGACGAAGTGGAAATCGTATAAGCAAGCGATTATGCAGGAGAATGATCGATGATCCCGGAATTTGATCTTAATACCCCAGATGGCGCGGCCGGCTTTGCCGGGGCGGCGTTTTGGTGGCGTTTTGTCCGTCACTCGCCGGTGGCCGAGAGCAGCCAGTTCGGATCGCGCGCGCCCAGGCGGCGCGCAAAGGTCCAGACATCGGTCTGGCGGCGGACCTCGTTGGGGTCGCCCTCGACCACCCTGCCCTCGGAATCGTGCACCGCGGTGACCAACTCGCCGACAAAGCGCAGGGTCAGCTCGCCCTCGCCGCTGGCGGGGTCGAAAGCGGCGTTCTCGAGGCGCAGGTCGCGGACCCCGACGAAGCGGGCGTCGACGGTCAGCCCGGCCGCCTCGCGCTCGGTGATGACGCTCTCGAAGGCGGCGTAGACATCGGGCTCGAGCAGGCCCTCGAGGGCATCGCGGTCGCCGGCCTCGTAGGCCATCAGGATCACTTCGTAGGCGCCGCGCGCGCCGTCGAGGAAGACGCCGAGCGAGAACTCCGGCTCGGCCTCGCGCATTGCCGCCAGAGCCGCCTTGGCGGATTTCGGGATCGGGCGGCCGAGACCGGCCTCGTCGACCTCCTCCTCGGCCTCGTCCTCCGCGGCCTCGCCGGTGCGGGCCGCTCCGGCGGCGCGGTCGCGGCTCAGGTAATCCGGCGGCGACTCGTAGCCGGAGCGGGTGCCGATCACCGATTTGAGCCGGAACAGCACGAAGGCCGCGATCGCGAACAGGATTATCAGTTCGATCATCTGCGAGCTCATCGGCATTGCCTTTTCGGATTCGCATTGGCCGCCGGCGGTCCGGCCGGGGCAGACCGGGAGCGCTGGCATGTCTCGCCTCAGCCCCCTATGTAAGAGCCTTGGCTGCGCAAGTCTATCGGGCGGGCACATTTGTCGCCGCTTCGGCGCCAAGGACAGGGAGAAAGACCCGGAATGCCGCTATTTCTGTTGCTGGTCGCCGTGCCGATCGTCGAGATCGCCCTGTTCATCGAGGTCGGCGGCTGGCTCGGCCTGTGGCCGACCATCGCCATCGTCATCCTGACCGCCGCCATCGGCACCGTGCTGCTGCGGGCCCAGGGGCTGGCCACGCTGGGCGAATTGCAGCGCCGGCTTGGCGCGGGCGAGGATCCCAGCTCGACCCTGGCCCACGGGGCGATGATCCTGGTGGCGGGGGTGCTGCTGCTGACGCCGGGGTTTTTCACCGACGCGGTCGGGTTCGCGCTGCTGACGCCGCCGGTGCGCGCCGCGGCGATCCGTCTGGCGATCCGCTTCGCCCGGTCGCGGATGACGCAGGTGCATATGGGCATCCGCACGGGCGCGGGCGGGCGGCGCGGGCCGGCGCCCCCCGGAACCGTCGATGGCGAATACCAGGTCGTGGATCCCGAGGACGGCGGACCCGAGGACGGCGCGCCGCCCGGCGGCAGCGGCTGGACCCGGGTGCCGGGGGAGAGGCGCGAGAGCTGATTTTGTCCCGATTGCCGCCCGCGCGAAGCGCGTGGCGGTGTCAGGGGGTGGGGGTGGGGCCGCCGCGCTTCCCGAGGGGCGCGCGCCGGCGCGCGGCCCGAGGGGTGCGATTGGGAAAGCGCGGGGCGACGGTGCGCAGGATGCGCACCCTACACTTGCCTGTCCCGGATCAGCCCCGCTTCGCGCGGCCCGAGCCTACTCGGCCGTTGCGCGGTCCTTCTTCGGCCGGTAGTTGGTCTTCTCGACGATGCGGGCCTTCTTGCCCCGGCGCGAGCGCAGGTAGTAGAGCTTGGCCCGGCGCACCCGGCCGCGGCGCACCACGGTGATCGCGTCGATCTGCGGTGAGTAGAGCGGAAAGACCCGCTCCACCCCCTCGCCGAACGAGATCTTGCGCACCGTGAACGAGGCGCCCAGCGTCGCGCCGCCCTTGCGGCTGATGCACACGCCCTCGTAGTTCTGGATCCGGGTGCGGGTGCCCTCGGTGACCCTGAAGCCGACCCGCACGGTGTCGCCGGGGGAAAAATCGGGGATCTCCTTGCCCAGTTCCTCGATATGCTCGGCCTCGAGCTGTTGCAGCAGGTTCATCGCTCGTCGTCCTTCGTCTGCCCGCCGTTTGCGGCGGAGGTTGGCGCGCCCATCTGCTCTCGGTCTCCATCGGCAGCCCCCTCGCCTTGCAAGGTATGGGCCCGCCAGAGGTCGGGACGACGTTGCTTGGTCAGCCTTTCGGCCTGGGAGAGCCGCCACTCGGCGATCCTGGCGTGATGGCCGGAGAGGAGAACCTCCGGTATCGCGCGCCCCTCCCAGACCTGGGGCCTGGTATAGTGCGGGTGCTCCAGCAGCCCCCGCGAGAAACTTTCCTCGACCACGCTGGCCTCGTTGCCCAGAACCCCGGGCAGGAGCCGCACCGCCGCGTCGATCAGCGCCATCGCCGGGATCTCGCCGCCGGTGAGCACGAAATCGCCGATCGAGACCTCCTCGACCCGGCGCGCCTCCAGCACCCGCTGGTCGATGCCCTCGAAACGGCCGCACAGAAGCGTCATCCCCTCGCCCGCGGCCAGTTCCCGCACACGCGCCTGGGTCAGAGGCCGCCCGCGTGGGGACAGACAAATCACAGGCCAACGCGCCCTGTCATCAGGTGCATCCGCCTGCGCATGATCGATCGCCGCCGCCACCACATCGGGTTTCATCACCATCCCCGGCCCGCCACCAGCGGGGGTGTCGTCGACAGTGCGGTGCTTATTACGCGCAAATTCGCGGATGTCCAGCACTTCCAGCGACCAGATTCGTGCCGCCAAAGCCTTGCCGATCAGCGAGGCATCGAGGGCGCCGGGGAACATCTCCGGCAGGATCGTCAGCACCTTGACCCGGAACCCGCCCGCCGCCACCTGGTCCTGCATCAGGGGCCGCGGCTGGGCGCTGGCACGGGGCTGGAACATGCCCTGCGAGCGGGGTTTTTGGGGGTCACCCGCCATCCGCCCCGCCGCCCTCGTCCCTCAGCGCCATCAGGCGCTCGGCCGCCCCGGTGGCCATGCCCGGACGGCGCTGCAACCCCATCTGCTCGCACTCGATCCAGCGCAGATAGGCGGCGATGCGCTCCACCGTGGCCGACCGGTCGGTGACCAGCGCGTGCAACTCGCGGGCCACCGCGTCGTAGTCGTCCGGCGTGCCCGGCGCGTCCGCAAGCCCCATCGGATCCCAGTCGCGCAGCAGCACCTCGCGGATGCGGGCGAACAGGTGCTTGGGGCTGTCCTTGTCGGGGCGAGGGCTCATGGGTCGGGCTCCTCCCGGTCCTGTTTTAGGTCCAGCGTGCCTTCCGGCGGGTCGGCGACGATCCGCCCGGCGGCGATATCGACCCTCGGCACCGCCGCGCCGGTGAAGGGGATCAGCACCATCGCGCCGCCCGGCCCCGTGACCTCCAGCATATCGCCGGCGCCGTGGTCATGGATAGCCCGAACCCGCCCGATCTCCGCCCCCCCGGTATCGACCACCGTCAGGCCGATCAGGTCGGCGTGGTAGAACTCGTCCTCGGCCAGGGCGGGCAGCTTGTCGCGCCGGGCGTAGAGCCGGGTGCCCTTCAGTGCCTCCGCCTCCTCGCGGCTGGCGACGCCTTCGATCCGGGCGGCGAAACCGCCCTTCACCGGCCGGGTGATCGAGAGGGTGAATTGCCGCGTCCCGTCCTCGGTGGTCAGCGGCCCGTAGCCGGCAATCGCCTCGGGCTCGGCGCAGAACGACTTGATCCGCGCCTCGCCCCGGACCCCGAAGGCCCCGGCGACGGCGCCGACGCAGACCAGCTTGTCAGCCTTGTCCGGCATGGCCAGTCACCTCGCCTTGACGCCGATACACCCGCCCCCCGGCGGCGCAGCCCCGATCACAACGATCGAGGCGCCACGATTACTCTGCCGCGGCCTCCTTGGCTGCGGTTTTCCCGGCCGGTTCCCCGGCGGGGGGCTCGACGGCGGGCTCTTGCGCCGGCTCCTCGGCGGGAGCAGCGACGGCCTCCTCGGCGGGCTCCTCCGCCGGCATCTCGGCAACGGCTTCCTCCGCCGGCTCCCCGGCGGGCGCAGCGGCGGGCGCAGTGGCGGCCTCGGTGGCGGCCTCGGCCTTGGCCGCCTTCTCCGCGGCGCGCTTCTTCGCCTTCTCGCCCGGCTCCCCCTGCTTGGGGTTGGCGCGGGTGGTGGCGGGCACCACCCCGGCGGCCTCGAGCATACGCCGGATGCGGTCGGTCGGCTGCGCGCCCTGGCCCATCCAGTACTGGATGCGCTCGACGTTCATCGTCACCCGCGCCTCCGAATCCTTCGGCAGCAGCGGGTTGTAGGTGCCCAGCCGCTCGATGAAGCGCCCGTCGCGGGGCATCCGGCTGTCGGCGGCGACGATGCGGTAGAAGGGGCGCTTCTTGGAACCGCCGCGGGCTAGTCTGATCTTCATGGCCATGGTCGATGTCTCCTTGGAGGTGAGCCGTTGGGTCCCGCTGTCAGAGGGTCATTTCCGGCAGGGGGTCAGTTCTGGAACTTCCGATGGTGGTGGATCACTTCATCGACGATGAAGCGCATGAACTTCTTGGCGAATTCCGGGTCGAGCCCGGACTCCACGGCGAGCCGCTCCAGCCGGGCGATCTGGACCGCCTCGCGGGCCGGATCCGCCGGCGGCAGACCGTGCCCGGCCTTGAGCTTGCCGACCTCCTGGGTGCAGCGGAAGCGCTCGGCCAGGGTATGGACCAGCACCGCGTCGAGATTGTCGATCGAGCGGCGCAGCTCCCCGAGGAGCTCCTGCGCCCGGGTTTCGTCGTCGGTCATGCCCCGGCCCCTCATTTCTTCTTCCCCAGCCCGCCGAGCCCCGGCGGCAACTGCAACCCGCCCGGCCCGCCGCCGATCCCCGGGAAGCCCGGCGGCAAGCCGCCCGGCGCGGCGCCCGGTCCGGCCATCATGCCCGGGGCCATGGCGCCGCGCCCCATCATCTGGCCGAGCGCGCCGCGCATCAGGCCCTTCTTCCCCATCTTGCCCATCTTCTTCATCATGCCCGCCATCTGGCGGTGCATCTTGAGCAGCTTGTTGACCTCCGGAACCGCCAGCCCGGCCCCCGCCGCGACCCGCTTCTTGCGGCTCGCCTGCATCAGGTCGGGCTTGCGGCGCTCGCGCTTGGTCATCGACTGGATGATGGCGATCTGGCGCCGGATCGTCTTGTCGTCGAAGTTGGCGTCCGCCATCTGTTTGCTCAGCTTGCCCATGCCGGGCAGCATCCCCATGATGCCCTGCATGCCGCCCATCTTGAGCATCTGCTCGAGCTGGCCGCGCAGGTCGTTCAGGTCGAAGCGGCCCTTCTGGAACCGCCTCATCATCCGCTCGGCCTCGTCGGCCTCGATCTGCTCCTGGGCCTTCTCGACCAGGCCGACGATGTCGCCCATGCCGAGGATGCGCCCGGCCACGCGCTCGGGGTGGAACTCCTCCAGCGCGTCGAGCTTCTCGCCCAGGCCGACGAACTTGATCGGCTTGCCGGTGACCGCGCGCATGCTCAGCGCCGCCCCGCCGCGCCCGTCGCCGTCCATCCGGGTCAGCACCACGCCGGTGATGCCGAGGCGGGCCTCGAATTGCTCGGCCACGTTGACCGCGTCCTGCCCGGTCAGCCCGTCGACCACCAGCAGGGTCTCGTTCGGCCTGGCGGCGTCGCGCACCGCCGCGACCTCTGCCATCAGCTCGTCGTTGACATGCATGCGCCCGGCGGTGTCGAGCATGACCACGTCATAGCCGCCCAGCGTCGCCTGGCTCCGGGCCCGCTTGGCGATGTCGACCGGGCGCTGGCCCTTGACGATGGGCAGGGTATCGACCCCGATCTGGACGCCCAGCACCGCCAGTTGCTCCATCGCCGCCGGGCGGTTGGTGTCGAGCGAGGCCATCAGCACCCGCTTGCCCTCGCGCTCGGCCAGGCGCTTGGCCAGCTTGGCCGTGGTGGTGGTCTTGCCCGAGCCCTGCAGGCCGACCATCAGGATGGCCGCCGGCGGGGTGTCGATCCTCAGCTTGCCCGGCTCCGGGTTGTCGCCGGCCAGCACCCGGATCAGCTCGTCATGGACGATCTTGATCACCTGCTGGCCCGGCGTGACCGATTTCAGCACCGCGCCGCCGGTCGCCTTCTCCCGCACCCGGGCGATGAAGGAGCGCGTCACCGAGAGCGAGACGTCGGCCTCCAGCAGCGCCACCCGCACCTCGAGCAACGCCGTGGCGATGTCGCCCTCGCTCAGCGCACCCTTGCCGGTGAGCTTGTCCAGGGCGCCCGAGAGGCGTTGCGAAAGGGTCTCGAACACGGGCCGCTCCTGACCAGACAAACACTTAGCGCGCCGGTGGGCGCAACGCGCTGACCGGCGGCGATCCCGGGTCATCCGGGACCGGAAGCGTCATCACTTCCGGAATGGCGGCGATCTAGCCTCAAAGGGGGCGCAAGTCAACCGGCGCGGCAATCGCGCAACGCGCCGCAATTGACACGGGTCAAGGCGGCGCGCCGCGTTCCGCCGCAGAATCGCCTGCAACAATACAGAGGCACACCATGTTCAAGAACATCCTGATCCCGGTCGATCTCGACACTCCGGAGGCCGCCGCCAAGGCGATGGAGGTCGCCAGGGCGATGGCGCGCGCCGAGGGCGCCTCGCTGACCGTGATCAGCGTCCAGCCCATCGTCGTCGACGAGAGCGGCACGCCGCCGCCCGATTACCAGCCGAAGCTGGACGCCTATCTGGTCAAGCATGGCGGAGGCATCAAGGGCGTGCTGAAGCTCGGCGGCTCGATCTCGGGCGAGATCAGGTACACCGCCGAGGAACTCGGCTGCGACCTGATCGTGATGGGCTCGCACGACCCCCATTTCACCGACTACCTGATCGGCTCCAACGCCGCCCACGTGGCGCTCCACACCCCCTGCTCGGTGCTGGTGGTGCGCTAGAGGTTGCCGCCCCGGCGCAACGCGCCGCTCATGTTGAACCGCCCCGGCCCCCGAGCCGGGGCCTCGACCCATCGCGCCCAACGGGTCGGGGTCCCGGCTCGGGGGCCGGGACGGCGTGAGGTCGCGGCGCGGCCTCACGCCGGCTGCAACTCCGCCCGCGCCTCGCGGATCGGCAGATGCACCACGGCCGAGAAGGCGCCGACCCCGACGCCGATCCACCAGACCGCCTGGTAGGAGCCGTAGAGGTCGTAGAACAGGCCCCCCATCCAGACCCCGAGAAAACTCCCGAGCTGGTGCGAGAGGAACACGATGCCGTAGAGCGTGCCCATGTAGCGCAGCCCGTAGATCTGCCCGATCAGCCCCGCCGTCAGCGGCACCGTGGCCAGCCACAGCGAGCCCATCGCCAGCGAGAACACGATCACCGTCAGCGGCGTCATCGGCACCAGGATGAACCAGGCGGCGATCACCGTGCGCCCGGTATAGATCAGCGCCAGCAGCGACTTCTTGCGGTAGTGGTTGCCCAGCTTGGCGGCCAGCAGGGTGCCGCCGACATTGGCCAGCCCGATCAGCCCGAGGGCCCAGGCGCCGAGCTGCGAGGTCGTCGTCACCCCGAGACTGGCGAGCAGCCCGCCGGGGGCGATCGCCCCGCAGACCTCGGCCACGAAGGCCGGGAAATGCGCGCTCATGAAGGCGAGCTGGTAGCCGCAGGAGAAGAAGCCGAGGAAGATCAGGATATAGCTCGGGTCCCTGATCGCCCGGCTCACCACCACCGCCATGCTCTCTTCGATCTCCGCCCGCGCGCCCGGCCCCGGCGTCTTCAGCATCGGCAGCAGCAGCAGGCCGGCCAGCACGACCCCGGCGAACACCATGAACACCGAGGGCCAGGCCATCAGCCCGAGCAGATACTCCGCCGCCGGCGGGCCGATGATCTGCCCGGCCGAGCCCGCCGCGGTGGCGATGCCCAGCGCCATCGAGCGGTTCCGGTCGGAAGCGGCCCGCCCGACCATCGCCAGGATCACCCCGAAACCGGTGCCGGCGATGCCGCAGCCGATCAGGACGTTCCAGAGCTGGTGTTCGCCCGGCGTGGTGGAGTAGGCCGACAGCACCAGCCCGGCCGCATAGACTAGCGCGCCGAGGGTGATCGCCCGGCGGTTGCCGAAGCGCTCGCCGATGGCGGCGAAGACCGGCTGGCCGATGCCCCAGGCCAGGTTCTGGATTGCGATCGCCAGCGAGAACTCGATTCGCGGCCAGCCGAACTCCTCGGCGATCGGGATCTGGAACACCCCGAACGAGGCCCTGACCGCGAAGCCCAGCATCAGGATGATCGAGCCGCCGATCAGGACCGGGGTGATCAGGTTCGATGGTGCGCGGGCGGTGGCGGTCATGCTGGCTCCTTTTGCGCGAAGGTGGCGCACCACCGGGCCGGCGTCAAAGCAAGACTTGTGATCCCCCCGATCACACCCCTTGCCGTCATTCCCGCGAAGGCGGGGATCTCATCGAAATGGCGCGAGATTCCCGCCTTCGCGGGAATGACGGCGGACGGGATGGCTCCATTGGCGCGAAGGTGGCGTACCACCGGGCCGGCGTCAAAGCAGGACTTGTGATCCCCCCGGTCACACCCCTTGCCGTCATCCCCGCGAAGGCGGGGATCTCATGGAAATGGCGCGAGATTCCCGCCTTCGCGGGAATGACGGCGGACGGGATGGCTCCATTGGCGCGAACGCGGCGCACCACCGGGCCGGCGTCAAAGCAAGACTTGTGATCCCCCCGGTCACAAATGTATTTAGAACCCGCTTTGTCCAGCCCGGATTGGTCCGGGCCAGCGCAACGGGGACATCATGATCGCCAGCAAGATCGGTGGCCCGATGCCCCGCTACCGCGAGCTTGTGCGCTCCGGCGCGATCCATGCCGACCCGGCCCAGCGCGCCGCGGTCGAGAAGCTCCAGCTCCTGCACATGCGCCTCGCCGACTACGATCCGGCCAAGGGCAAGCAGGTGGCGCTCGGCTGGCTCGGCTTCGGGCGCAAGGGGGCCAAGGCCGACAAGGCGCTGACCGGGCTCTACCTCTTTGGCGGCGTCGGGCGCGGCAAGTCGATGCTGATGGACCTCTTTTTTGCCGGCGCCCCGGTGGCGCCCAAGCGCCGGGTGCATTTCCACGCCTTCATGGCCGAGGTCCATGCCGGCATCCACGCCGCCCGCCAGACCGAGGTCGAGGACCCGGTCCGGCCCGTCGCCGATGCCGTCGCCGCCAGCGCGGTGCTGCTTTGTTTCGACGAGTTCCAGGTCAGCGACATCACCGACGCGATGATTCTGGGGCGC
>JACZTQ010000108.1 GCA_022573605.1 Pseudomonadota bacterium
CCCCGCCCCACCCCGGTCCATGGTGGCGGGCGCTTTGCGCCCCCACTCGGGACGGGCGCCGCCCTGGTCTCTCCGCTCCGGCGATGCAGGGGATCCGGCCGGATCGGCGGATTATCGAGCTGCCGGCGGGTCGCGGCCCACGGCGCCGATTGCCTGGGGCGGGGTGCTGAGTTAGCTTCGCCGCCGGACCCAGCCACGATCGGGAGCGCGGCATGAACGAGATCACCCCCGCCGGGGATTGGCAGACCCTGCGCGACCGGCACCGCTGGAAAATACCGGCGCGCTACAACATGGCCTGGGACCTGTGCGAGAAATGGGCCGGAGCCGAGCCGGACCGGCTGGCGCTGATCCATCTCGGCCCCGGCGGCGAGGTGCGCGAATACAGCTACGCCCGGCTCTCGCGCGACTCGAACCGGCTCGCCAACGCGCTGGCCGGGCACGGGGTGAGGCGCGGCGACCGGGTGGCGGTGCTGCTGGGGCAGGCGCCGGAGACCCTGCTGACCCATCTCGCCGCCTACAAGCTCGGCGCCATCGCCCTGCCGCTGTTCACCCTGTTCGGCGAGGAGGGGCTGGAATACCGGCTGGCCGATTCGGGGGCCAGGGCGCTGGTCACCGACGCCGCCAACCTGCCCAAGATCGCCGCCATCCGGCCCCGCTTGCCGGCCCTGGAGACGGTGTTCTCGATCGATGGCCCCGAGCCCGGCGCCTTCGGTTTCGGGGCCGAGCTGGACAAGGCCCGCGACAGCTTCGCGATGGCCGATACCGGGCCCGAGGACCCGGCCTTCATCTGCTACACCTCCGGCACCACCGGGCCGCCCAAGGGGACGCTGCACGCCCACCGGGTGCTGCTGGGCCATTTTCCCGGGGTGCAGGTGGCCTACGATTTCTTCCCCCAACCGGGCGACCGGATGTGGACCCCGGCCGACTGGGCCTGGATGGGGGGGTTGTGCAACATCGCCCTGCCGGCGCTGCGCTTCGGGGTGCCGCTGGTGGCGCACCGGATGGAGAAGTTCGACCCCGAATATGCCTTCGAGTTCATCGCCCGGATGGAGGTGCGCAACAGCTTCCTGCCGCCGACCGCGCTGAAGCTGATGCGCAACGTCGCCCGGCCCGAGCGCTTCGGCGCCAGGCTGCGCAGCGTCGGCTCCGGCGGCGAGAGCCTGGGGGCCGGGGTGCTGGAGTGGGCCAAGGGGGCGCTGGGGCTGACCGTCAACGAGTTCTACGGCCAGACCGAATGCAACCTGGCGGTGGGCAACTGCGCCTCGATCATGGCGGTCAGGCCGGGCTCGATGGGCAAGCCGTTCCCGGGCTCCGAGGTCGCCGTGATCGACAGCGCCGGGGAGGTGCTGGCGCCCGGCGAGGCCGGTGAGATCGCGGTGCGCCGGGGCGCCGCGGCGATGTTCCTTAAATACTGGAAGGCCCCGGACAAGACGGCGGAGAAGTTCGCCGGTGACTGGATGCGCACCGGCGACGAGGGGGTGATCGACGACGACGGCTATTTCTGGTTCGCCTCGCGCAGCGACGACGTGATCACCTCGTCGGGCTACCGCATCGGGCCGAGCGAGATCGAGAACTGTCTGACCGGGCACCCGGCGGTGGCCATGGCCGCCTGTGTCGGCCTGCCCGACCCGGTGCGCACCGAGATCGTCAAGGCCTACGTGACCCTGGCGCCGGGGGTGGCGGGCAGCGAGGCGCTGGCGGGCGAACTGATCGCCCATGTGCGCCGCCGGCTCAGCCCCCACCTGGCGCCGCGGCTGCTGGAGTTCATCGCGGCGATGCCGGTCACCGCCACCGGCAAGATCATGCGCCGCGAATTGCGGGCGCGGGATCTGGCCAAGGGGGGGTAGGGCGGACATGATTGTCCGCCCTTGGTGCGCCAACGGCGGAAATCCTGTCCGCCCTACCGGCGCCGCGAACAAATTACGAGAACGGTTCAGGAAAATGTGATAACCTGTTGGTTGAACTTGAATGTTGCGTCGGCGCGACCGGCGGGAGGGATTGACCATGCGGTGGATATGGCGGCCGATGGCGGCGCTGATGCTGGCGGCGCTGGTGTTGGCGGGCGGCTCCGGGCCGGCCGGCGCCGAGGTGCAGCGGCCCGAATATACCGTGGTCAGCGCCGAGGACGGGTTCGAGATCCGCGACTACGCCACCATGGTGGTGGCGCAGTTCACCATGCGGGGAACCTACCGAAAGTCCGTCACCCAGGGTTACCTCAGGCTGGAGCGGTATTTCCTGGGCAAGAACACCGTGCCGGAACCGATCGAGATGACCATCCCGACCATGGTCCGCAACGATCTGGCGGACGGCTGGTCGACCATGTTCTATCTGCCCAAGGGGTATCGGCCCGAGAGCGCGCCGCCGCCGATCGACCGGCGCATCCGGATCATCGAGATTCCGCCAAGGCGGGTGGCGGCGATCATGTTCAAGGGCAAGCTGAACGAGTTCGTGATGCGCGATCAGGCCGAAATCCTGGAGGCCTGGCTGGCGGCCAGGGGCATCGCCCACCGGGGCGACTTCACCCTGGCCGGTTACGCGGCCGCCTGGACCCCCGAGAAATGGCGCAAGAACGAAGTGCTCGTGACGCTGAAGTAGCGCCGCCGCGATTTTCGCGTCGAAAAGTGACGTCGCTTTGCTGGAGATCGCTCCAGGTCATGGTCCCGTCGACCGGTGCTGCAAGCGGCAATGTCCGCTCACGGGTCCACCCTGGTCAACCGTGACGGACCCGGCGAAGGGCCGGCCCGCCGCGCTCCCTCTATTGGGCGGCGATGTTGCCGTCGGCCAGCGGCGGCGGGGGCGCGCCGGGATCGCGGAGCCGCTCGAACAGCGAGCCGAACCCCGGCCGGGCCTCGCCGACGCCGAGAATGCGCAGGCAATCGGCGTAGGTCGCCTGGTTCGAGGAGATCACCGGCTTGCCGAGATCGGCCTCCAGCAAGGCGATGTTCTCGATCGTGCGAAAGCCGGTGCAGGAGATGAACACCGCCTCGGCCCGGTCGCTGTCGACGGCGCGGGCGCGGCGGTAGGAGACCTCCGGCGGGCAGTCCTGAATCTCCGCCACGCCGACGATGCCGCCGCCCCGCCAGTCGGTGACCTCGAAGCCGTTGGCCTGGAGGTAATCGACCTCGAGCCGGGTGACCTCGTCGGTATAGGGCGTCGCCAGGGCGATGCGGCCGACCCGCAAGGCCTGCAAGGCGCGGATCACCGCCGTGGTGGTGGTGGTGGCGGCAACGCCGGTCTCGCCCTCGATGATGCCGATCAGCCGCTCGTCGTAGCCCGCCCCCCCGACGAAGCTGCCCGAGGTGCAGCCAAAGGCGATCACCCCGACGCGGGTCTGGGCGATCTGGCGCGCCGAGCGGGCGACATCGGCCTCCATCTCGCGCAGGCTGGCCGGGGTCACGTCCTTCAGTTCGACCCGGTTGGCGTGGGTGGTGACGCCGTCCGGCGCCAGGCGCTGGAACTCGGGCTCCATCACCGAATTGCCGGTGGGTACCATCAGGCCGATGCGGCCGCGCCATCCGTACATCGCTCGCCTCCTACTCCGCCGCGTGCCGGGGCAGCGTGTCCTCGGAGGCGCCGTGGGCCAGCATGTCGGCCACCACGCCGTCCTCCATGCCGATCTGCAAGGCGTCGTTGAAGCGGTTGAAGAAGCCGCACAGCGCGATGCGCAGGGTCAGCTCGACGATCTGCTCCTCGGAGAAGTGCCGGCGCAGGCGCTCGAAGATGCCGTCGCGGATATACTGGAAATTGTTGGTGACCTCGACCGCGTAGTCGCGCACCAGCAGGTCGACCTCGTCGAAACCCGGCACCACCGGCGCGAGGATATCGGCGACCGCCTCGGGGGTCAGGCCCTGCTCGATCAGCCGCGGGGTGTGGTGGGCGACGCAGTAGCGGCACGCGTTGATCTTCGAGACCACCACCAGGGCGATCTCCAGATGGCGCTTGGGCAGGATCTGCTCGCCGGCCAGTTCCAGCAGCAGCCCCATGATGTGGCGCAGCGCCGGCGGCCGGTGGGCGAACACCTTGACCTGGTTCAGGAACGGTCCGTACTGGCTGGCGAAGCGGCGATAGGTCTCGCGCGCGTCCTCCGGCACCTGGTCGATCTCGATATCGCGCACTCTCGCCATCGCTCGGTCTCCTGGTTGGTTGCATTCGATCATAACATAGCACCGCCGCACCCGGCGGCGGGTCCGGGCGCGACGCCAGCCGCCGCGCCCGACCCCGGCCCGCGCTCAGAACGCGAGGCGTTCGATCACCACGTCCTTGCCGTCCTTGATCTCGGCAAGCTGGAAGTCGCGGCCCAGCACCATGCCCTCGGCGTCGAACTCGACCGAGGAGGAGGCGCCGGAATAGTTGATCGCCTCGCCGGCCCGGATCGCGGCCAGCCCGTCGCTGACGTTGGTGACGGTCTTCTTGCCCTCGCCGGTGGTCACCTCCCAGATCGCCTTGGCGACCTTGGCGGTGTCGGTCGTGCCGGCCGCCTCGATCGCCAGCAGCAACGTCGACATCTGGTCGCGCCCGGCGGTGCCGAACGGGTGCTGGACGCCGTCGGTGACCTCGAGCCCGGCCTCGACGACATATTCGTCGTAAGCCGGGCTGGAGATCGGCGGCACCGGCAGGCCGTGGATGATGCCGTTGGCGGCCTCGCCCATCGCGTCCTTGAACTTCGATCCGGTCGAGATCGAGACGGTGATCACCTGGCCCTCGTAGCCCTGGCGGTAGAGCTCCTTGTAAACGGAGGTGAAGTCGGTGACGTAGGAGGGGATGAACACCGCCTCCGGGTCGCCGGCGATCAACTGGCTGACCTCGGAGCGGTAGGAGGACTGGCCGCCGTTGTAGTAGAACGGGTCGATCAGCAGGGCGTCGCGCCCGACGATCTCGACAAAGCCGTCCATCATCGAGCGGGTGAAGTCGTTGTTCAGCGCCATCAGATTGAAGCTCTTGAAGCCCCGGCGCAGGGCCAGGCTGGCGATGGCGCGGCCCCAGACCGGGCTCAGCGCCTGGAAGTTGAAGACCAGGCCCTTCTCGTCGCGCAGCGGAATATCCGCCGACGACGAGGTGCACATCTGGATCACCCCGGCGTCCTGGCATTTCGGCATGATGCCGAGCGTCACCGAGGACGACCAGGTGCCCAAGATCGCCAGCACGCCGTTGACGTTGATCAGCTTGTCGGCGGCGCGCACCGCCGGCTCCGGATTGGTCTCGGAGTTCTCCTGGGTGTCAGGTTGATCTGGCGCCCGAGCACCCCGCCCTGGCCGTTGACCAGGTCGGCGACGCGCTTGTGCGAGGCGGTGATCTTGGGCCCGAACGGGCCGCCGCCGCCGGTGTTCGGGGTCAGGCTGCCGACATTGATGGTCTCGGCCGCCCGCACGATGCCGGGCGCCGCCAACGCCACCGCGAGGGTGGCCACGCCACCCTTGAGCGCGATCAGGCGCACGATCTCGCCGAAACCCAGGGTCACCACGGCGAGGAAATCCTCGCGCAGCCGGATCGACAGCAGCGCCACCAGCGCCCCCGCCGCCATCCCGGTCAGCGCCGCCATCGGCATCGCCAGCCCGACCGGCCAGCCCGCTTTCGTCGTCAACAGGCCGCTGGTGTAGGCGCCCAGCGCATAGAACCCGGCGATGCCGAAATTGACCATGCCGGTCATGCCCCATTGCAGGTTCAGGGCCAGCGCCAGGATCATGAAGAAGCCGACATAGGTCGCCATCGAAATCAGATAGGCGGTCATCGCTGCCCCCTACTTCTTGATCTCGGGCTGGCCGAACAGCCCCCGCGGGCGCACCAGCAGCAGCACGGCGATGATGGCGAAGCCGACGCCGACCTTGTAGCTCGAGGGCAGCACCAGCACGGTCAGTTCCTCGGCCATGCCGACCATCAGCGCCCCGGCCATGGCGCCGTAGGGCGAGCCGATGCCGCCGAGGATCGCGGCGGCGAAGATCGGGATGGTCAGGTTCCAGCCCAGCAGCGGCTCGATCACCAGGTCGAGCCCGGCCAGCACCCCGGTCAGCCCGAACAGCGCGCCGCAGAAGGCCCAGGTGAACATGATCACCCGGCCGGTGTCGATGCCGCGCACCTCGGCCAGCATGGCGTTGTCGGCGGTGGCCCGCATCGCCTTGCCGATCCGGGTGTATTGCAGCAGCGCATGGGTCAGGGCGGCGATCAGGATGGTCAGGGCGATGATCTCGATCTGCTCCTCGGTGATGCGGATGCCCCAGAACTTGAAGGGCCGCTGCAACGGGATGGCGAAGCCGCGCACGTCGGCGCCGTAGATCGGCCGCACCACCTGCTCGAGGATCAGGGTCAGCGCGATCGAGACCACCAGCAGGGTCACCGGCGGCTGGCCGCGCATCGGCTTGAAGACGATCTCGTCGGACAGCCAGACCAGCAACGCCGTCGCCGCCATGGCGATCAGCGCCGCGATCCAGAGCGGCGCGCCAAGCTCGACATTGGCGGCGTAGGCGACAAAGGCGCCGACCGTGATATAGCCGCCGATGGCGAAATTGGGGAACCGCAGCACCCCGAACAGCAGCGAAAAAGCGATCGCCGGGGGCGCGATCAGGGCGGCGTTGACCAGGCCGTTGACCAGAAGCTGCGGGTTCATCGCCGGCCCCCCAGGTAGAGCTCCGAGACCTCGGCGCTGTCGAGCAGCGCCCGGGCCGCGCCCTCCATCGCCACCCGTCCCGCCGCCATCACGTAGCCGCGCTGGGAGATCTTCAGCGCCTGGGTGGCGTTCTGCTCGACCATCAGCACCGCGATGCCGCCCTCGTTGACCGCCTGGATGGTTTCGAACATCTGCGCCACCAGCGCCGGCGACAGGCCGGCCGAGGGCTCGTCGAGCAGCAGCACCCTGGGCTCGACCATCAGCGCCATGCCGAAGGCGACCATCTGGCGCTGGCCGCCGGAGAGGTTGCCGGCCCGGGCGCGGGCGCGCTCGTGCAAGACCGGGAACAGCCGGTGCACCCGCTCGAGGCGCTCCTCGAAGTGTTCGCGGTCGATCCAGGCCCCCATCTCCAGGTTCTCGCGCACCGTCAGTTGGCGGAACACGTTGGCCTCCTGGGGCACGAAGCCGACGCCGCGCCGGGCGACCTCGGAGGCGGCCAGCCCGCCGATCTCCTCGCCGCCGATCCGGATCGAGCCCTGGCGGGGGCGCACCAGCCCGGCGATGGCCTTGATGGCGGTCGATTTGCCGGCTCCGTTGGGGCCGATGATGGTGGCGATCTCGCCCACCCGCGCCGCCAGCGAGACGCCGTGGATGATGTCGCCCCGGCCATAGCCGGCATAGACCTCCTCGACCTGGAGCAGGGCCTGCGCCATCACCCCGCCCCCCCCAGATAGGCTTCGATCACCCGGCGGTCGCGGCGGATCGCCTCGAAGCTGCCCTCGGTCAGGCGGCGCCCCTCGGTCATCACGATCACCGGGTCGCACAGCGCCGCGATCATGTCCATGTCGTGCTCGACGATCAGGAAGGTCTTGCCGTGCTCCCGGTTCAGCTCCCGGATCATGTCGCGCAGCGTGTTCATCAGCGCCGGGTTGACCCCCGCGCCGGGCTCGTCGAGCAGCACCACCGAACAGTCGATCATCAGGGTGCGGGCCAGCGCGAGCAGCTTCTTCTGCCCGCCCGAGAGATTGCCGGCGTATTCGTCGCGCAGGGCGGCGAGGCGCGATATCTCGAGCACCTCCCTGGCCCGGGCATGGACCCGGTCGTCGGCCTCGCGCACCCGGCCCGGGGTGAAAAAGACCGGCCTCAGCCGCTCGCCGAGCTGCATCTGCGGCGCCAGCATCAGGTTCTCCAGCACCGTCAGCCGGCCGAACTCGCGGGCCAGCTGGAAGGTCCGGATCATGCCCTTGCGGGCGCGCCGGTAGGAGGGCAGGCGCGAGATGTCCTCGCCGTTGAGGCGCACCGTCCCGGCCTGGGCCCGGATCACCCCGGTGATCAGGTTGAAGGCGGTGGACTTGCCCGCCCCGTTGGGCCCGATCAGCCCCGTTATCGTCCCTTCGCGCAGGTCGAGGTCGAGCCCGTCGACGGCCTTGACGCCGCCAAAGGCGCGCACCAGGCCGCGGGCTTCGAGGACGGTGCGCGCTACCCGACGGGGTGCTGCATGGGGTGCTGCCTGTTGTGCGGTCATGGCCCGGCGCTCCCCTGCGGTGGCTCGATCCGGGGCCGGTCCGGTCGGCCTTCCCGCCGGCCTGCGCCGCGGGCCAGCGAGGATCGCAGGTGCGCCTTGAGTTCGCCCAGCACGGCCTGCGTCATGCCGGGGCTGGGGGCCATGATGTTCCGCACCCGCAGCCCGCGGATCGCGCAGGTGGCGAACGACACCAGCGTCGCGCGCTCCCCGCGCGACAGGCCGGAGCCGGCAAAGACCTGATCGGCAATCTCGTCATAGGAATCGAAGAGCTGGCGCAGGGCGGCGTCGAGACGGGTGCGCAGATCGCCATCCGCCTGCGCCGCGCTCATCAGATCGAGCGACATCTTGACCGCTTCCTCGCGGAACACCCGCTCCCACATGCGATCGACGAAGGCATCGACATAGCCCGCACTCCGGCTCAACTCCTCGGACAGCCGCCGGACCTCGGCCGCCGC
Source organism: Pseudomonadota bacterium (assembly GCA_022573605.1). Classification (GTDB taxonomy): domain Bacteria; phylum Pseudomonadota; class Alphaproteobacteria; order Rhodobacterales; family Rhodobacteraceae; genus Thermohalobaculum. The sequence goes on from JACZTQ010000108.1 coordinate 8,582, forward strand.
CTCGCGCCAGACCTCCTCGGCGGCGTCGATGATCAGATCGATCTTCAGGGGATAGTGATGCAGCAGCGCCCCGCGCGAGACCTCCGCGCGCCGCGCGATCTCGCTCATGGTGACGCTGGCATAGCCCCGCTCGGCGATCAGCGCCACGGTCGCGCGCTTCAGGCGTGCGATTGTCGAGGCGCTGCGTTCCTGCTGGCTTCGCCCCACGACGACCTCATGCCTTTCTTGTCCCTGGTGTGTCCCTGGCCGGACAATCTATCGCTAAATGGAGAGAAAACAATCACGCAAGATTGTTTTTGACGGACGGCAGTCGATCCCTCCCGGTTCTCCGAGAACGCGGCAGCCTGGCTGCCGCGCAATAATTCGACTGAACGGGCTGGCAATTCCGGACATAGCTCGATTTCGGCTTGAGGGTCCATCGCCCGTGGAACTTGCTCTGGATCAATCGAGACGTTCAGATTGTGAGGATCGAGGCCCGCGGCAAGTGCCCCCTGGAGCGGCCGGGTTTCATTACCGTTCAGGCAAGCCGGTGCGCAAGACGAACCGCCGTTTGACCCTTCCATAGCCGCATGGACGGCATGACCAGCATGCAATCCGGGGAGGGGGTGCGAACCTCCCGGCCGCCGTCATGGCCCAGCAGCGTGCCTTCTTCGGCGATCACCTCGCCGCCTGTGAAGTCCCGCGCAAAGGTGAAGGTCTCGCCGATGATCGTGACCGCCTCGGTCACCTGGTAGACGCTCTGCTCCGGCGGGGCGGCGGGGTGAAGCTCCTCCAGCAGGGCGGCATCGGTCAGGCCGAGTCCGGCCAGGAACCGCGCCGCCGCCTCCTTGGCGAGATCGCCCGCCGTCGCGGCCCAGTGCTGGCCGCATTCGATCAGCAGCGCGGCGGCCGTGGTTTCGGGATCGCCGAAGCGGCCGTGGTCGCGCATCCGCAGACCGCCCGCATGGCCGCGGTCGACGATCACCCGATCGGGAACGCCGACCACCCGGGCAAGCCGCAACCCCTTGTCGAGCCAGCCGGCCA
>JACZTQ010000109.1 GCA_022573605.1 Pseudomonadota bacterium
CCCGCGGGGTCGAGTACGAGCGGATGTGCGCGGCGCTCCGGATCACCCCGGTTTCGGACCAGGTCACCGATTTCTGCCGCAGCTACATGAGCCACCAGTGGCGTCGGCCCCTGCCCAACGGCGAGAGTTGATAGCAGAGCGATTTCCGCTCGGGCAGAGTCGCTGTCCACGTCGTCATTGCCGGGCCCCGGCTCGGCGGCCGGGGCAGGCTTAGACCCGGCAATCCAGTCTCTGGATCAACCGGTCAAGGGCTGGATGCCCGGGTCAAACCCACTGCTGTCCGGTTTAATGCGGTTCGCACCGCTTCGCGCCCGGCCCCCCCCTCGCCGTCATTGCCGGGCTTGACCCGGCAATCCAGTTGGCGCTGATTTCATTCAATTTTCCGGGACAACCCGGATCGCGCCGAAGCAGAGTCTGGATCACCGGGTCAAGCCCGGTGATGACGGCGGGAAGGGTGTCCGGGTCGCGCAAAGTGATCGAACATCGCGGTGTATCAGAGAGTTATGCGCGGATAGCCAAATTAAACCGGACAGCAGTGGGTCAAGCCCGAGCATGACGTGGGTTGGGGCCGGCGCAAGCCGGTATAAGGGGTTTTCAACAGATTCATTCCTGACCGGACGGTTTCTTTCGGTACTCGTTGATCAAGCTAATCCAGCGATTTCGATCATTCACAACAAAACGCTGACTACCTTCACCCTTTGAGGTCACTTTTATCGCATTCCTTAGAAAAAGGGTAATTATCAAGAAGGTCGTCCAGAACGTTGCGTTCGATGCGGGGAATGCCGCAATAATATTTGATAGCGGATATTCGTCACGTATGATTGTTTTCCTTCGGTTGGTAAAAAGCAGGCGCTTATTTGTAAGTATAAGCCTGCCCCCAGGGCCGCCCCAAAGCCCGATCTTATTTGCAAATCCATCAATTATCTCTTCTTCGCCTTCCGGCAATGCCAGTATGCCCTTAATCGCCATGGTGACTCCCCCATCCCTCCGCGATTGCTCGCTTCATCAGCCTCTGCGCGTCTTCGATAGAGCGGATACGCGCCCGGCCCCGTGCTGCCTGTAATACCCGGAGCGATTTCGAGCAAGGCGAATTCACTTTGCCGCTCGGACATCGCGAAAGAACAAAGGAAATTACCTTTCCGGCTGCCACGGGATTGCCGTCATCGGCGCGAGGGTCTTGATCCGGTCCAGCGACAGGATCGGGTCGATCGGCCGCTCGACCGGCGGCGGTGGCAGCGCACGGACGGCATGGGCGGCGACGGCCCCGGCCAGCCCGCAAGCCCCGGCGCCGGGCCCCGGATCGGGTCCGGGGCATGGGGCGCGCAAGCATCATCGGGTCATCTCGGCGACGGTCCCGGTCCAACTGCGCTCGAGCGCCGCGCCCTCCAGCGCCATCAGCCGGTCCAGCGCCGGGGCCATCGCGGGATAGGGTTGCGCGACGATGCCGTGGATCTTGGCGCGAATCTCGTCCGGCGCGAAGGGCAGGTCGGGGCCGCCCCGGGCCGAGAGAACCTCCTCGGTCAGCCTGGTCCCGTCGTCGAGCGTCCAGGTGACCCGCGCCGGCCGGTCGTTGGGCCACTCAAGCTCGGGCTCGAAGGGCGCCAGGGTGACCTTGTGGCGCAGCGCCGCCACCGCCGGGTGGTCGATGGTCGAGGCCTGGAAAGCCTCGGCCCCGCCAGCGCCATGCACCGCCGCCGTCGCCGCGATGTGCTGCATCGAGAACTTGGCGCCGATCGTCGTGGCTGGGTCGGGGTTGTCCATCGCGCGGGCGCGCCAGTGGGTGTCGATATGGATGCCGGCGATGCGCTCGTGCGAGGCTTGCTCGCACAGCTTGAGGGTCGCCTCGATGGTCGCGTGGCCGTACTGGCAGCAGGCGAAAACCTTGTGATAGCCGTCCGAGATGGCCCAGTTTTCACCAAGTCCGCCGGACAATTCGCCGGCATCCGGTTTGGCCCCGAAGGCATCGGCATAGACATCGTGGAGCGCTGTCGGCAGCCCGATAATGCCCACCGACGACCAGTCGACCGCGCGCATCCCGGCCCAGGCGCCGAGCGCGGGCCAGACATTGCGCACCAGCGAGCCCTTGATCGGGTGGCTGTAGGGGCCCGGCGCCACCATCGTCGCGGCGCTCGAGATCGCGCCCAGCGCCGCCTCGCCGGAAAGCCGGCGCAGCGCCGCCAGCGCCGCCGCCGCGCCCACCGCGGCCAGGCTGCCATGGGGGTGCAGGATCATGTTCGGGAAGGTGAAGGCGCGGGCGACGCGCGCCGCCGTCTCGTAGCCGATGACCAACGCGCGCAGCAGGTCGCGAACGCCAGCCGCTTCGGCCTCGGCCTCGGCCAGGATCGCCGGCAGGCAGTAGATGCCGGCGTGGCAGATCACCCGGCGATAGCCCTCGTCCAACTCGCACCAGTCGGCGGCGGCGCCGTTCGCGGTGGCGGCGGAGTAGCGGTCGAGGCGCATGGCGCGGGCGTTGAAGACGGTGGCCTCGGCGGCGCCCGAGCTTTTCGCGATACCGTCCTGCATCGCCATCAGCTCCGGCTCGCCCCGCGCCGCGACGATGGCGGCGAGATCGTCCGCGAGCACCAGCGCGGCCCGGCGCCGGACCGGCTCCGGGATCGCCTCCCATTCCAGCGTGGCGCTCCAGTCGGTCAGCGCGGCGAGGCCGCGGGCGATTGCATCGGCGCTCATGTTCGGACCTTCTCCATCGGCATTTCCGGCAGTTTCGCGATCGCCTCGGCCAGCGGCATCACGTCGGCGTATTTGGCGTTCATGTCCCAGAGGTTCACCGCGTGCGAGGTCGGGCTGCGGTCGTAGACGCATTCCTCGGGCACCACGACGCTGAAGTTGTAGGCGAAGGCGTCGGCCACCGAGGCGCGCACGCAGCCGCTGGTGGTGCAGCCGGTGACGAACAGGGTGTCGACGCCAAGGTCGATCAGGTGGCTGACCAGCGGGGTGCCGAAAAAGGCGCTGGGGTGCTTTTTCGGCAGCAATACGTCGCCCGGAACCGGGGCGACCTCCTCGACGAAGCGGTAGCCGGCGGCGTCGATGCCCATGATCGAGGGGATCTTCTCGGCCAGCCGGCCGCCATCGGTGTCCAGGTTCTTCGGCGCCACGTGGGGGTAGAGCACCGGCAGGCCGCGCGTCCGGAATGCGGCCAGCAGGAGGGCGATGCGATCGACCGCGCGCCAGCCGTCCTCGCCGCAGGCGGTGGGGTATTCCTCGATCGCCTCCCAGTAGGGTTTGCGCTGGGTGCCGACGGTGCGGTACTGGACGTCGATAATCAGCAGCCCCGCCCGGCGCCCGACGCTGCCGGCGCCGCCGAACCCGGCGGCCTGGTAGCGCCGCTCCTCCTCCTCGGGGATGATGCCGGTCCAGGGGCGCATGGGCTTTCCTCCGCAGGGTTGAAATCAGGTGCAGGGAACCCTGACAGTTGACGAAGGCATCCGGGTCTTGTCAAGTTCGTGCCAGCCGGGCCTTGCCGGACAAAGGCGGGCCCAAAGCCCGCCCAAATCATGCCCATGTCGGGCCCATGTCGGGCCTAAGTCGGGCCCATGTCGGGCCCATGTCGGGCCCAAAGCGGGCCCCCTGAAAACGGCCCCGGAGGACCGATGGACCTGCCTCGCCACGACCGCTACGACTACTCCGCGCTGCCCACCCGGGCCGACTATTCCTGGCCCGGCGCCAAGCGCCTCGCGGTCTGCATCTGCAACAATATCGAGCAGTTCGCCTTCCTCTCCGGCCTCGGCAGCGACAGCACCCGGGCCGGTGCGCCGCAGAGCACCCGCAACTACGCCTGGCGCGACTACGGCAACCGGGTCGGGCAGTGGTATCTCTTTGATCTGCTGGACGAGTTGGGTGTCCCGGCCTCGCACAACGTCAACTCGGCGGTGCTCGACGCCTGCCCGGAAATCGTCGAGCGGATCAAGCTTCGCGGGGACGAGGTGATCGGCCACGGCCGCACCAACGCCGAGCGCCAGGACGTGCTGTCAGAGGCCGAGGAGGCAAGGCTGATTTCCGAGAGCACGCAAGGGGTTGTCCGCCATTTCGGCGCACCTCCGGCGGGCTGGCTGGGGCCCTACCTGGCCCAATCCCCGGTCACCCTCGACCTGCTCAAGGAGGCCGGCTACGCCTACGTCCTCGACTGGCCGGCCGACGACCAGCCGTTCTGGATGCGGACCCGGGCCGGGCCGATCCTTTCGGTGCCCTACTCGATCGAGATCAACGACTCGCCGGCGCTGGTGTATCGCCAGCACAGTGCGCGCGAGTTCGAGCAGATGATGATCGACCAGTTCGACGAGATGCTGTTCCAGTCGGAGCGCCGGCCGCTGGTCTACACCGTGGTGCTGCACCCGTTCGTGATCGGACAGCCGTTCCGGCTGCGGGCGTTGCGGCGCGCGCTGGCGCATATCCTCCGCCATCGCGACCGGCTTTGGCTGACCACGCCGGGCGAGATCGCGCGCCATTGTATGAACCTTGCTCCGGGCCTGATCCCATAGCCCGCCGAAAACAGCACCCGGACGGGGAGCAGCCCGGCTACCGCTGGGTCCTGCTGGGCGGCGTCTGGCTGATCTACTTCTGCTTCGGGCTGATGATCACCTCGCTGGCCCCCCTGATCACTCCGATCGCCACCGAGCTTGGCATCGGGCATGCCAAGATGGGCGCGATCCTGGGCGCCTGGCCGCTGGTCTATATCGCCGCCTCGATCCCCTGCGGCATGTTGCTCGACCGGCTGGGGGCACGGGGCGCATTGCTGATCGCCGCGCTGATCATGTGCGCCTCGGGGGTCGCGCGCGGGCTTGCCGGCGACGAGACGGCGCTGTTCGCCGCCGTCGCCCTGTTCGGCATCGGCGGGCCGCTGATCTCGATCGGCGCGCCAACGCTGATCGCCCGGCGTTTCGAGGGCGCCAGCCGCGGCACGGCGATGGGCATCTACATGACCGGGCCGTCGCTCGGCGCCATCGCCGCGCTATCGCTGACCAACGGGGTGCTGATGCCGCTCACCGGCCAGGACTGGCGCCTGGTGATGTTCCTCTATGCCGGCTTCATTGCCGTCAGCGGATTGATCTGGCTGGCCATCGCCAGCCATCCGGCCGCGCGCACCGGGCTGGCGCGGCCCGAAGACGGCAAGACCTTCAGCCTGGCCGCGTTCAGCGAAATCCTCGCCCTGCGCGCGGTGCGGATCGTGCTGGCGATGAGCATCGGCATCTTCTTCATCAACCACGGGCTCAACAACTGGCTGCCGGAGATCTTGCGCAGCCGCGGGCTGAGCCCGGCCGTGGCGGGTTACTGGGCCACGATTCCGACCGTGATCGGGGTCGCCGGCTCGCTCGTCATCCCGCGCCTCGCCACCCCGGAGCGCCGCATCAAGGTGATGACGCTGCTGTTCGTCGCCGCCCTGCTGGCGAGCCTCCTGCTGCATGCCCAACCCGGGCCCTGGCTGGTGTCCGGCCTGTTTCTCATGGGGATCGCCCGCAGTTCGATGATGACGGTGGCCATTCTGCTGCTGATGGAAACGCCGGGCCTGCCGAAGGCCCGGCTTGGCCTGGCCGGGGGACTGTTCTTCTCGGCGGCCGAAATCGGCGGCGTGCTCGGGCCGCTGACGATCGGGATTCTCTCCGATCTGACCCATGGCTTCAGCGTGCCGCTGATTGGCCTGACCGGCGTATGCCTGGTGCTTCTGGTGCTGATCGGCGTTCTTGCGCGGGCCGGCAAGGCGCTGAAATGATGGTGGGTTTGCGCTGGCCCTCTCCCGCCGCGAAGGCGCGCAGCGGTCAATAGGTCGCCCGTCCGCCGGAGAGGTCGAACACGGCGCCGGTGGTGAAGCTGTTCTCGGCGCTCGCCAGCCAGGCCACCATGGCGGCGATCTCGCCGACCTCGACGAAGCGGGCGCGCGGGATCTTCGACACCATGTAGGCGATGAACTCTTCGCTGACCTGCTCCAGGATCGCCGTCCTGGCCGCCGCCGGGGTGACGCAGTTGACCGCGATGTCGTGGCCGGCCAACTCCTTGCCGAGCGATTTCGTCAGCGCGATCACCCCGGCCTTGGCGGCCGAATAGGCGCTGGCGTCGGGGTTGCCCTCCTTGCCGGCGATCGAGGCGATGTTGACGATCCGGCCATAGCCCTGCTCGACCATCAGCGGCGCCACCGCCTTGCAGCCGTAAAAGACGCCGTTGAGGTCGATGTCGATCACGCGCTTCCACTCGTCGATCGGGTAGTCGGCGACGCTGGCGGTCGGCCCGGCGATGCCGGCATTGTTGACCAGGATGTCGATGCGCCCCATCTCGGCCGCGCTGCGCGCCGCCGCCGAGCGCACCGCCTCCCAGTCGGTGACATCGACCCGCACCAGCGAGACCGCCCCGCCGATCTCCGCCACCGCCGCCTCCGCCAGGGCCCGGTCGCGGTCCCAGATCGTCACCTGCGCCCCGCTGGCAATGAGCCGCTCGACGATGGCCCGGCCGATGCCCTGGGCGCCGCCGGTCACCACCGCCTTGCGGCCGTCCAGATCGATCCGGTTCATGTTCTCTCTCTCCCGCTTGCTTGACCACTTGGCGCGGCCTCCGCTAGACCGATTTAAGGCCGTCCGGGCGGCGAACGCAACACGCATCCGAAGGGGTTTCCGATGAGCAAAGACACCCGCGCCAACCGCGAACTGCGCAGCCAGGAGTGGTTCGACAACCCGAACAACCCGGGCATGACCGCGCTCTATGTCGAGCGCTACCAGAACCAGGGCTACACCCGCGAGGAGCTGATGTCCGGCCGGCCGATGATCGGCATCGCCCAGACCGGCTCGGATCTGGCCCCGTGCAACAAGATCCACCTGTTTCTGGCCGACCGGGTCAAGGCCGGCATCCGCGACGCCGGCGGGGTGCCGATCGAGTTCCCGGTCCACCCGATCCAGGAGACCGGCAAGCGCCCGACCGCGGCCTTGGACCGCAACCTGGCCTATCTCGGGCTGGTCGAGGTGCTGCACGGCTACCCGATCGACGGGGTGGTGCTGACCACCGGCTGCGACAAGACCACCCCGGCGATGCTGATGGGGGCGGCCACCGTCGATCTGCCCGCCATCGTGCTCTCGGGCGGGCCGATGCTCGACGGCTGGTGGAACGGCAAGCTGGCGGGCTCGGGCACCGTGGTCTGGGAAGCCCGAAGGCTGCTGGCCGAGGGCAAGATCGACTATCAGGAACTGATGGACCGGGTCTGCGCCTCGGCCCCCTCGCTCGGCCACTGCAACACCATGGGCACCGCCAGCACGATGAACGCGCTGGCCGAGGCGCTGGGCATGAGTCTCACCGGCTGCGCCGCCATCCCGGCGCCGTTCCGGGCCCGCATGGAGATGGCCTACGCCACCGGCAAGCGCATCGTCGCCATGGTGGCCGAGGACCTGCGCCCGTCGGCGATCCTGACCCGGGCCAGCTTCGAGAACGCGATCCGGGTCAACACCGCCATCGGCGGCTCGACCAATGCGCCGCCCCATATCCAGGCGATCGCGCGCCATGCCGGGGTGGAGTTGAATATCGAGGACTGGCAGGAGCAGGGTTACGCGCTGCCCTTGCTGGTCAACATGCAGCCCGCCGGCAAGTATCTCGGCGAGAGCTTCCAGCGCGCCGGCGGCGTGCCGGCGGTGATGGGCGAGATGCTGGCCGCCGGGCTGCTGCACGGCGACGCGCCGACGGTGACCGGGCGCACCGTGGCCGAGAACCTCGAGGGCGTGCGCAGCACCGATACCGAGGTGATCGCCACCGTGGCCGAGCCGCTGCGCGAGCAGGCCGGGTTCCTGGTGCTCACCGGCAACCTGTTCGACTCCGCCCTGATGAAGTCCTCGGTGATCTCCGGCGACTTCCGCCGCCGCTTCCTGTCGAAGCCCGGCTCGGAAGGCGTCCACGAGGCCCGCGCCGTGGTGTTCGAGGGGCCGGAGGACTATCACGCCCGGCTCAACGACCCCGATCTCGGCATCGACGAGAACACCATCATGTTCATCCGCGGCGTCGGCCCGGTCGGCTATCCGGGCTCGGCCGAGGTGGTCAACATGCAGCCCCCCGACGCGCTGCTGCGGGCCGGCATCGAGCACCTGCCGACGGTCGGCGACGGCCGCCAGTCCGGCACCTCGGAGAGCCCGTCGATCCTCAACGCCTCGCCCGAGGCGGCGGCCGGCGGCGGGCTGGCGCTGCTCGAGACCGGCGACCGGGTGCGGCTCGACATCCCGAACCGCCGCCTCGACGCCCTGGTGCCGGACGACGAGTGGGCCGCCCGGCGCGCCGCCTGGTCGCCCCCGGAGCTGGAGAACCAGACCCCGTGGCAGGAGCTCTACCGCGCCCATGTCGGCCAGCTCGCCGAGGGCGGCTGCCTCGAGTTCGCCACCAACTACCACCGCGTGGCGCGGCAGTTGCCGAGGGACAATCATTGATGCCCCGGCCCATCGATCCCGCCCCGTCGGGGTTCCGGATCGGCAGCACGACCTTTCATGCGGCCCAGCATCCGGGACAGCGGGTGCAGCGTGTGACCGGACCCCAGGTCATCGTGCTCTAACCGGCCGGCGGTCGTGGAGGGCCTGCGCCAGCGCGTCCAGGACAAAGTCCGAATGGGTGGTGCGGGAGGCCTGCCAGCCTACAATGCGCCGGGCGAAGGTGTCGATCACGAACGCCACATAGACGAAGCCGGACCACGTGGAGACATAGAGTCTGCCCCCGGCATGAGCGGGGGTAAAGTCTGACACCCGGAGAAGATTGGGCCGCGGCGCCCTGAACTGCCGGTTCACATGATTGGCGGGGTACGGTGTGGCTGGGTTGCCGATCGTGGTTTTCACCGGTTTCCCGTGGGGAGCCGGGTTCGATATAGGCGGTCTTGGCGCCGGCAGCGGCGATCCGGTCTCGCACCGACCGGTATGAACTCGGGACCGTTATTCGGAACGGACGAACTCTGACGGACCGCTTAGGATGAACAGGTCCACCAGAGCTCAGCCGTTCCGACGACATCCGGTCAGCGATTCCGGAGCTTCGTCTTGTCGCCGTTACCTGTCGATTGTGGTGTGAGGCGGGAGAACCGCAGAGAGAGAGTGCCCCGATCAGAAATCATGCCTCAATGTGATGCCGATATTCGTGCCCCCTTCCTGGTCGACCTCGGTATCAACGACAACGCCGTCAAAAATCTCGACCTCGACCACCACCGCGCTGCCCTGCCCGCCAAGCCCCTGGCGGGCGCCGACGAAAATCCCCTCGCCGATGTTGCGCCCGACCATGACCGAGGCATCCTCGACAGTCTCGCCCTCGACCCGCAGCACATCGACGCCAGCGGCGCTGCGGGCGAAATCGAGCGGCCCGGCCTTGCCGCTGAGCAGCGTTGCCACCCCGACGGCGAGTTGGATTGCCTCAGGTCCGGAGAGCGACTGTCTCGACTGGCCGAACAGCAGCCGCGGCAGCACCTCGTCTTCGGGCAGGGCCGGGGTCGAGGCAAAGCGCAGCTCCGGCGCCGAGGCCCGGCCCTGGACCACGATGCCGCCACGGATGCCGTTCGCCTCCAGCTCCAGCGACACGTCGATCAGCGGGTCGATCTCGCGCCCGCCGTCAAAGGTCACCCGGCCGCGCACCAGGTCGAAG